>JARKOR010000102.1 GCA_029975625.1 Nanosynbacter sp.
GGCACGATTCCGTGCAATCAGGATTTGCTGAACCCGGCTTGAGATATCCATGAGGACTGTGGTGTAGGCTCGTCCGCCTGCTTCGGTATATCCTTCCAACAGTTGAGCTAGATTGGCCAGGGACACCGAAGGGCTGCGCGATGCCAGACTTCGCAATGCTTCCACCCTATCTTTGATTCGCATTTCTGAAGCAGTGAGAATAAACTCTGGGGTGAGTGGATTGGTTTTTTCTATCTCCAAGGACTCACCGACTTGTTGTAAAACATCGGGCACGGATCCACCAGCGAGTAGGCCAGCAGCAGTCCGACCAATCGCAATTGGGAGCAGCTGGTCAATATTCCGACCACGACTTTTCACTCGATCATCCAACCATGCGCCAGGAATGTAAATTACGATTCCGCCAATTACGATTGCCGGTAGACCGGGGAGGAACAACCAGGCAATGACCATGCCGCAAACACCAGCAGCGATACGCAGTAAGCGGAAGGTAACGGGTTTGATATTCAGGCCGGAGGCTAATAGTTTATATTCCAGCGATTTTTGATCGAGGCTGGATAGAGTTCGGGCTGAATCAACAGTATATAAAGCGGATAATCTACCCGTTTTGATTTGCTTTGGATACCATAGTAAGAGCACCAAAGTAGTGGATAAGATCCCAACCACTGGAATTAATATCGTCATAGATCCTCCAGGTAAGTTTAAAAACAAAAGCCAGACACTCGTGCTTATGCACATTTGACGTGCGCATCCAGCAGGTAGAGTCCGGCTAACGATTGAAAGAATAGGTTATTTAGTTGTCAGATTAGATTGAGTATAGCAAGCGAAAAGGGCTTATCCTAGGGGGACAACCAGAATGAGAAGTATCTACCATATAGATACTATCTTTTTATCCTGATTTCGAGCGAGCAATGATTATTAAAACAATAGATAAAATGATCAGATAAACAATTAATGCTATCAGAACTACAAAGATCATGCGACCTGGCCTAGTCTCTTGTTAAGATCGTTATTCCAATTGTTCCAAGACCTGTATGGAGTGATAATCCAGGTGTAAATTCGGACAACAAAAAAGGCTTTTGATCAGGAAAAGAAATATTTATTTTATCCTGTAGGTTTTGGACTTTTTCTGGGCAGTCCGCATGAATGATAGCGCCTCTTTCAATCGCTTTCCCATCGCAAGCATTTATCAGCAGTTCAAACATCTTTTCAATAGCTTTGCTAACGGTTCGCTGACGACTGATGACTTCCAGCTTTCCTTCTTGAACGGTCAGTATTGGTTTAATATCTAATAGATCTGCGAAGTTAGCTGAATGTTTATTTAACCGACCACTCAGAGCGATATATTTCAGGGAGGGTAAAACTGCAAAAGTGTGAATTCGTTTTCTGATAAGGGTTAAATTTTCCAAAACCTCATCTCTTGTTGCCCCATTTAAAACAGCTTCAGCAGCTGTCAGAGCCATAAAACCTTGCCCCATTGAGAGATTTTGGGAATCAATGACAACAATATCATGCTGGAACATTTGAGATGCAAGGATTGCAGAGTCATAAGAGGAGCTTACTTTACCAGATACGCAAATACAAATAATGGATTGGACACCTTCAAGAATAGCTGCTCTAAATGCTTTGGCAAAGGCTTCTGGAGAAGGAGCCGATGTTGTTGGATATTTTCTAACCTGTTTCAGCATTTCAAATAAGAGGTGATCGTCAAGGTCCACACCAGTTTGATAGGTCTCACCCTCTATAATCACGTTAATGGGAACCTGGCGGATTCCGCCTTGCACAGTTAGATGAACAGGCAGGCTGCTATCTGTGTCAGTAATAATGGCAATGTTCTTCATACTTTCTCCTTCGAGTTTCAAGTTTTGTCATTCTTTATAAATACAATAATTTGTTGATGCTAATCCGTTTTGAGACGTTGCTGATGAAATGAGTACCATCTCTTTTGATCCAATAGGATAGATTTGAGCTGCCTGCGTAACTCGGATGTGTCAGTGATGGTAGCAGGCATGTCATGATGGATGGGAATTACATAGGGCGCCTGAAATTGCCTGGCTGTGCGCACTAATACTTTTTTATAGTAAGATGTAAAGAGAGGCGCTTTCCGCCAGGGTAAGCATAAGATATCCGGCTTCACGTTCAGGGGA
Source organism: Nanosynbacter sp. (assembly GCA_029975625.1). Classification (GTDB taxonomy): domain Bacteria; phylum Patescibacteriota; class Saccharimonadia; order Saccharimonadales; family Saccharimonadaceae; genus Nanosynbacter. The sequence continues at coordinate 2,145 of JARKOR010000102.1, forward strand.
GCTTCATGCGCGTCACCAATATGCAACAAACTTGCTTCATCCAAAATAAGAAATGAGAGAGGCGTTGTAGCGGGTTCTGGTTTCCTTCTATACAGAAGAAAATACAAAAAACGATAGAAAAAACCTCTGGTCTGGCTATACCCGGGCAAAACCCGGATATTTGCAATCTGTTCACCTGGCTGCACGGGCCTCATACGATGGTGTGATACTCCCATCTGCATAGCCATTTGGCAAACATCAGGTGAGGCGATCACCACCCCAGTAGAAATCTCTGCCAATCGCCCTATATGATCTTGGTGACCGTGGGTGACACAAATATACTCTACACCGGATTCGGGCTCCGTGGTAAAGTCTGGATCGATTACAATATGGCGATAGCCAATAATTTCAATACAGGAATGACCAAGAAAGCGAATTTTCATTGAGAGAAAGTTGGCCTCCTTGTCTTTCTTCGACGATTTGGGGGAAATAATTGCAGATGTTTTATCATTAATAAGACTTCTCCAGAAAAATAATCATTTATTTTTGGGGCGAAAAAGCAAAATGAACAGCCATATTCCCAAACTGATGATTAAAACCAATCCACCGATGATCATCCATTGTCCCCAATCGCTTTGGGAAGGATTTGAGACCAAGAAAGTTAGTCCAATGATTAAAGCACCCACAAGAATGCTAAGCGATAAAAGGGTGAATAGCCGATCTAGCCTGCTGATGATTTGATCTGTGTCATCGATCTGGATCCTAAAAGGCTCATCCCGCTCAATACGCTCCAACATTCGGTTTCCAGCTCGAGGCAAGCGGTTGAACAACTCGCCCCAATTAGCCCCGCCGAGCAAGGCTGCCCGAACCCACCCCGCGTCGGGGATTGCCATGTTCCACAACAATCGCTGCACAAACGGTTGGGCCACTGCAAAAACATCGAAATCAGGATCTAATTGCAAACCAACCCCCTCCATCATGGCTAAGGTCTTCCCTAAAAGCCAGAGATCGCTTGGCAAGTGCAGGCGATGTTGAAAGGCAATCGGCATTATTTCTTCCACAACTTCCCGAGCGCGAATGTCTTTAAGAGGGAGGGCATAATATTTATTGAGAAGACGACCAATATCGCGGGCTAACCCGGTTCGATCCACTTCAGCACCTGCAGCGCCCATCCGGATGAGTTGATCCACGATTCCATCCGCGTCCAACGCAACAGCGACAAGATAGAGTCGAATGAGATCGAGGCGATCCCGATCCTTCAAGTAGCCAACCATCCCGAAATCCATGGCGCCAATCACCTCCCCAGGCAGCACATTGTAATTACCAGGATGAGCATCAGCGTGAAAAAAACCATCTTCCAACACTTCCTTGATAATGACACGTGCGCTGTGCAGCGCTATCTGATGACGGTCATAACCAGCCTCATCTAATGCAGGGAGATCGTCAATTTTGATGCCATGGATGCGTTCCAACACTAACACGCGTTGATTGCTGTAATCCCAATAAACGTGTGGAATGTATAAATGAGATTCGTTAGAAAAATTCTCTCGAAAACGATCAGCATTGCGACCTTCACGACGATAATCCAATTCATTCCTCAAAATGAAGGCGAAATCATTTGCTATGCTGACAAAATCGTATACTTTTCCCCACCGGGTAGTCTGTGCTCGCTTCGCCAGCGAAGATAGGATTTCAAGATCGGTGTTTATCACAGCAGAGATGCCAGGCCGTTGGACTTTGACAACCACTTCCTGACCATCCGGCAACATTGCGGCGTGAACCTGAGCCAGCGAGGCTGCCGCCATTGGCTGCGGATCAATTGTCAAAAAAATCTGTTCCGGTTCGCGGCCAAGTTCACGGATCAACACTTCCCGGATCAAGCCCCACGGCACTGGAGGGACATTATCTTGCAATTTGCTCAATTCGGTAATGTAGGATGGTGGAAGCAGGTCAGGGCGGGTAGAGAGTATCTGTCCAAATTTGATAAATGTCGGCCCCAATTCTTCCAACGCCAAACGGAAGTGCATTGCCAGGTCTTCAGAAGGTGTTGAAGGTTCCTTCCGCGAAGGAAGCTTTAGGAAATTGCGGAGGGAATTCCAATCTGGTTCCATTTGGTGAAAGGCAAAGCCAAAGCCATGCCGCAAAAAGATGCCCACAATTTCGCGGTATCGCTGCCAATGACGTACTGAACGTGATTTTACGAACATGATGATCTTGGCTTTTTTGAATTCATAGGAAGCGCCCTTGCTTGGAATACACCCTTATAGATACCATTCAGCGGCCTAGCTGCTCTTGTAAATTGCGGATACTTCTTTGCATCGAAGATTTTACTTTGCTCCATTGATGGTGCAATTTTCTTAATTGAATAAAATCCAAACGATTCGACACATTGGCTGGACCGAACGTTCCGAATTCATACTCGAAAGGTGCATTGCGTACCGGTTTTCCCATCAGCGCATAAATCTCACACCAGGCATACTTCAGGCCAAGTCCAACAAGTCCTTCTTTTCCCACTCGCCGCATGGAGACTGGAATGCGAGCGCTGGATAAGATTCCAAACTTTCCATGTCGTTTCGCGCGGCGGGCATAGTCAATGTCCTCACTGAGTGTAAGCGATTCATCAAATCCACCCATTTTTTCGTGGGCGGTACGCTTCGAAAGGATACAAAAACCGGGAGCATGAGGGGAAACCGGTTGGATGATCTGGAAATACAGGTTTGTGCCCACACAAATTATTCCATCCAAAGGGTTTCCGTTAATTGAAGCAATGAAACATGTGGCAACGTCATATTTTTTTCGTTCAAATTCCTCTAAAACACGTTCAATAAATTCCGGTGGCGGCAGTACATCCGCATCGAGAAATAAGAGGAGATCCCCTTTGGCTGCTCGAGCTCCCGCGTTGCGCCCTACCGCCGGCATTCCACCGGGTACAATACGTACGCCTCTTGATTGCGCCAGTTCTGCGGTACCATCCTTCGAACCGGCATCCGCTACAATAATCTCATCTGGTAAACGGGTTTGTACAGCCAGAGCGTCGAGCAATTGAGGGAGATATGCAATTTCATTGAGTGTCGGAATGATGACAGATAAATGCGGCTTGCCTTGACCTTTTAGCGAAGTTTCATGCAAATATTCTTTATTTTTCATTTTCTGGTATCCTTTGGTATATTCCTTCCGTCACGCCCAGTTGATCCGCGATAGCATGCGCGATCAGGTGCGAAGCATCCGGTTTGGCAAGGCAGCGGCTGTTGGCAGCAATCTTTTCACGCTCATAGGGATGATCGAGCCAGTCGTGCAATACCTCTATAATGCGCTTGGGCTCAGGTGCCCAGACTCCTGCGCCCTGGTTCACTACATATGAAACGTTACCCTCTTCCTGGCCTGGCATGCGGCTGTAAAGGATCATCGGCAGGCCGGAGATAAAAGCTTCACTGATCGTGCCAGGTCCGGCTTTAGTTAACAGAATATCCGCGCTGCGCATAAAATTGGGTATCTCGTGCGTAAATCCGTAAATGAAGGTGGGAAGCGACCAATCCTCAACCTCAAGTTGTGCCTTAAGCTTATGATTACGTCCCGTTACGATTACCAGAGCTGCGTTGAGATGGGCATCCGAGATGGCTTGCGCCGTCTTGGCAAGAGGTCCCATCCCATCTCCACCCCCAATCAGTAAGATCACTGGCAGGTCTTGCGGCCAACCCATTTTGTCTCTGAAGGATTGACTACTTTCCAGTGGCTGGCAAAAGCGCTGGGCGACCGGCAACCCCACCACGCGAATTTGATCAGGATTGAGCCCATAAGACAGTGCTCTTTGTCTCGCGATTTCAGTGGGTACAAAGATCAGATCAGAACGTTGGTTAAACCACCAGGTATGAGTCGAAACCATATCGGTAACGACCGTGAAAAATGGTGGAAACCCTGACTTCATTGCCCGGCTGACTGGAAACACTGGAACGGGATGCACTGTGACCAGTAGGTTGTATGGATGGTCGTTGAGCAACTTGTAGGTCGCCCGGCGAATATAGGGCCACATTACATTGTAAAAAAAGCGTGTACGCTGAGGATCATCACTCAACTTGTATCCAAATCTCCAAACATCAGGCACTCTGGCCATTGGAGGATACAGATCAGATGCAAGATCGAATGGCGGTGGCGCATATTCTTTGAAAAAATCAACCATCTCCGTTGAAATACGGTTTGGAAAATCCAAATTGATCGCTTCAATGATCGCTTCTGCTGCACTGCGATGGCCTCCCCCCGTATCAGAAAACAGAAAAAGAACGTGCGGCGGCTTGATTTCTGAGTGAGTCATTAATCCCTTTCACAGCCAAATCCAATATAGGTGAGTCAATAATACGCATATGCTTCCTGGCTTCTGTGCCGGTCAAAGTATCTATAAAGGGAAACTTTTTGTTGTCTTTTTCATTAACAATTTCCATCGGGCGTAAAAACTGTTATCGGCATAGTATCCAATTAATGGAAAGACTTTTTCTTTTCTTTGTGTATTGAATGCTCTCATGACCGCCTTAGAGAATTTTAGAAAACTACCTGTTGAAGTACTCCCTTTATGGATGATGAAAACGGTATACTCATCATCAAGGATGAGCGGACGATAGTCTTTTAACATGTTTAGCCATAGACTGTATTCCACAACCTCATTCTTGCCCTCGTTAAAACCTCCATACCTCTGAACAAAATCTCGCTTCATAAAAGTATTTTCATGAGAGATGAAATTCATGAAGGAGAGGGCTATTACTGGATTCATGCGCAGTAAATGTGTTTGTGGAATGACCACTTTTCTTCCTGCAAATTCGGTCAGAAAATTACCGGTGAGCCACACAAGATCTGGTCTATTCTTAAAGATTTCCGCTACTTTTTCCAATGAATCCTGGTTCAGGTAATAATCATCTGAATGTAAATAATGGATAATTTCACCTGTCGCTTCTTTTGTGGCAACATTTAAAGCATTGCCCACTCCTTTTGGTTCTGATTGAATGAATTTAATGCTGTATCGGTTTTTGTTCCTTTCAATATATTCCCGGATGATTTCCAAAGTTGAGTCTGTCGAATAGGCATCATTTATGATGTGTTCGATTGGCTGGTAAGTTTGGCTCTCGATACTTTTTAAAGCGTTTTTCAAATATTTTTCGCTATTGAAAGTACAAGTAACAATGCTAATCGTGATACTTTTCATAAAATCATTACCCTTCAGAAGTTCTTGAAACGAATAATTATTAATTTTTCTTTTTTACCTCAATGGCCTTGTGCGAAAATGGCCAATGCCAGTGCGGTTGCAAGAGTGTTTTCATTTCAGCGATATGATCTTCCGCAGCCTGCTCACCAATGGTGATCAATTCTTTCACTCGTCCATAGCCTACAAATGCATTGACATTTGCGGGAATTTCAGGACAAATCAGCACATCAGGAGGAAATTGATGTAATCTGTTCCTCTGTCCTGCAATTCTCAGGGCATAAAAGGTGTCATCAAGAACTTCCAGTGTATTGGCAATCCCCTCTGGAACCCAGCGATGATTCCCGATCCATTGACCGATACCGTCCTCCTGAGATAAACCGATATCCACTGCGATGATCACGTCAGCGCCCATTTGGCTGACTACATCGACGGGTAAATTGTTGAGTACACCACCGTCCACCAGCCGCATACCGTTTATTTCTACCGGTTTGAACAATCCAGGGAGAGAAGTGGTAGCGCGTAGCGCCATTGCCACCAGTCCTTCACGCAACACGACTTCCTGGTGCGAATTCAAATCTACAGCCACCACAGCCATTGGCAGGTTCAATTCTGAGAAAGTTTTATCCCCAAATTCTTTTTTAAAGAAAGCGAGCACCCTTTCACCGCGGATCAAACCGCCATTTGGCAGACCTGGGTCAACCAGACGCACCATATGTCGTTTCTGTGTAATGGCCAATGATTCCCGTTCCAGATCAGAAGAACTCATCCCGGCAGCATAGCCCGCTGCAATGACACCTCCCATGCTTGTGCCTGCCAGATAATCCACCGGAATCCCTTCACGCTCCAATACGCGCAACACGCCAATATGAGCCAGCCCGCGCGCACCGCCACCACTTAATACCAGTCCGACAGAAGGTCGGCTATGCGTTATCATTGCCACCTCCTATTTGCTTAGCATAGATAGCAATCGCTTCTAGGAGATGCTCTTTGCGAAAATCAGGCCAAAGAACAGGCATACTCCAAAAAACTGCGTTCGCTGCACGCCAGAGAAGGAAGTTGCTCAGGCGCCATTCACCGCCCGTACGCACGATCAGATCAACATCCGGTATATCCGGGAGGTACAGATAATGTGAAAAAGTAGTTTCGTCGATTTGGGAGACCTCCAGATTGCCTTGTTGATGATCCGAAATGATCGCTTTCATGGCGTCAACAATTTCTGCCCGTCCGCCATAATTAAGGGCTAGATTTAAGATCAGGCGAGCGTTCTCTTTTGTTTGCAAGGCTGCTTCATCCAAAGTGCCCAATAGCGAGTCAGGAAGCCCTTCACGGCTCCCCACAAGTTGCAGACGGACGCCGTTGCGCTGCAAGTCAGGCAATTCCTGCATTGCGTACTTTTCAGCTAACCGCATTAAGAAATCGACTTCCGTCTTTGGTCGGCACCAGTTTTCGGTGGAAAAAGTATATAAAGTTAAAATCTTGATTCCGATTTCAACGCAATCTTCAACTGTCCTTTTGGCCGTTTGCACGCCTTCCTGATGTCCGGCGAACCGGGGAAGTCCACGTTGCTGCGCCCAGCGGCCATTGCCATCCATGATAATTCCCAGATGCTGGGGAATATTAGTTTGACTACGATTTACGTACATGTATGTAAACACCCTTAAGATCGATCTTGCAGGTATTGTTCGTCCCAGATCGATTTGGATAAATTCTCGTATAGCTCGCCGTAGTGTTCCAACCCTTTCCCGTAATCCGGGTCAAGCAATGCCGCCTGAGCGCTTTCATCGATCGGCTCCGGCTCATGTCTGGCGATTAACTGACTTAAGACAGCATGGTGATCTCGATTCAAACACGGCGCCAGCCAGTTGCCTTTGCTTTGCATGTAACTTTCCTGCCAAGCGCGGATGTCTGCAAAGAAAGGATTTGCCCAGACATTGTTCAAAGTGCCACCCTGTGCATAAATCTCCTTGACATTAACTGGAGAGTAAGGCACAAAAACACAGGGTGAAACATGACCGTTCCAATCGATATACAGGTATCCTCCGCCACGCGCACGGCCGCCAGCGATACATCCATTGGAGAGTGTGCCGTGATTCCAGAAGTCAGCCAGGAAAATTTTGTGTTTTTTTACGATCTCCCAGGAACGCTTCCACATCCAAAGTCGTTGCTCCGGGGTCGGCATCAGATCCAGGGTAAATGAACGACCGATGGGCATGTATTGGAATATCCATCCATAAAAGGCTCCCTGCTGTTCGAAAAAGTAATCGATGAATTCTTCTGATAATATTTCTTCGGCATTGTGCCTGGTGGCTGTCAAGGAAATGCCAAAAAATACGCCTGCTTTGCGTAACTGTTCCATGGCCGCCAGAATCTTATCAAATACACCCACACCACGCCGCTCATCGGTTCGCTCACGCCAACCTTCAACTGAAATAGCCGGTGTCACATTTCCTAAAGCAGCCATTCGCTGAGCAGTTTTTTCATCAATCAAGGTTCCATTGGTGTAGAACATGAATAATACGTCCGGATGTTTTTCGGCTGCATCTAGCAAGCCCTTTCCTTCTGATCGGTAAGCCAGCGGTTCTCCACCGCTAATGACCAAGAATCTTACGCCCCACAGTGTTTTTGCCTCAGTAATAATTCGATCAAAAGTGGACCAATCCAACTTTTCTGCGGTGGGTCCGGCACTTGCATAACAACCTGTACATTGCAAATTACACGTCTTCCCTGGACTAATCGTCAATGTACTTGGAGGATACATTCCAAATTCCTGGGTGAAACGAGCGATCGCTGATTGTTCCCCTCCCTGAACCAGGGCTCCATGAATCAGGTTGTGAGCAATGGAACGCAATGTTGCCTCAGATAATCTGCGGGCAAGTATCCGATCGAAGGTTTTTATGAAAGCATCTCCGAACAATTTCTGATCAGTCAATACACCAGGTGGGAGAGAGGATAATAATGGGTTGACTGGGCGAATGCGAGAAGAAACAAATTTTCCTGTCTGTAATACGCCGTACCGCAAGGATGCTGATTTTGAAAGGAGGGGGGAGATTCCCACAGCAACATCCAGCCCCGCGTTGAAAACTTTATTTTTTATAGCCCCATTTGTAAGAGAATTTGCAACCATTTTCTACCTCCATGTAGATCGTTTAATTGTGCGCATCTTCTGCAGGCTTATTTGATGCTCTTTACGAAAGTAAACCCGGCCCAGGATCATTTTTTTCTCTTCCACCAATCCAGATACCACGCCAGGATAAGCGCCAGGCTGGAGAGAAGTAACAGGTATCCATATACGAAGGGATTGATGACGGTTAGGTTTATGACATCACTCCAATGGTTTCGATTGTTTTCTTTCCAATCGTTTACTCTTTTTCTTGCCTGCCTAGAGTTTCTATCTTTGATGCCAAATCCTGTAGGTCTTGCTTTGTAACCAGGCCTAGTTCATCCAAGGAGCTCTTCACTTCGTCATGGATCAGTTTACGCAAGCTCTGACGTTCATCCTCCCCGCGTTGAACCAGACTTTCAACCCAATCCTTGGCTTCATCTTTTTGAACTTCACCACGTCGGATGAGTTCGTCTACAATCTTTTGAGCTTTCTCATGGGTCATTGAGAGAAGACCGATTCCCGCCAAGACACTTTGTTCAAACAAGCTGCGCATATTAACCTCCTTATTTGGTTTTTTAATTTTCCGCATATAAAGCAATACCAATCGTTCCCGGTCCCACGTGAACGCCAATGACCGGGCTGAACTCTACCGTAAAAATTTCCTTACATTTCAGATGTTTTTCAACTTCGTCTCTGAATTCCTGTGCGGCCTGAGGAACGTTGGCATGCACAATTCCCACATGCACGGGGCGCCCGTCTGCTTGTTGTTCTGCAAGGGCAATCAGGCGTTGCAAAGCTTTCTTTTTCGTGCGCACGCGTTCCAATGCGTCAATTTTTCCTTCGGAGTTAAAAAAGAGGATGGGTTTGATGTCAAGAGCAGTCCCAAAGTAACGGGATGCCCCATTGATCCTTCCACCTCGATGCAAATATTCCACTGTGTCCACAGCGAAAAAGACTTTCAGGCGATTAACCACTTCATCGGCTGCCTGTCTAACTTCCTGCAAACTTGCACCTTGCTCAGCAGCCCGGGCTGCAGCAAGAATAATCATCACTTGCCCCATTGAGGTGATTTGAGTATCAATAATCTCCACCGGCACTCGGGTAAACAGACGAACTGCAGCCTGAGCAGAATCCACCGTGCCACTGATGCCAGACGAAATCAACGGCACGACGATACCAGTTGCTCCTTCATCTGCCAAACTCTCGAAAACCTTAAGAAAATCCTGAATAGATGGTTGTGAGGTAGTAGGAAGCTGTTTGTTACTAGACAAGCGTCTGTAAAATTCTTCAGGAGTTAGATCTATACCATCAAGGTAAGTTTCACTTCCCCAATGGATCTTCAGCGGAACAATGCGAATGGCATATTGTTCAACCCATTCCGCTGGAATATTTGCAGTGCTGTCCGTCACAATTGCAATATTATTCATAAAGCCTCCTTATCGAAAATAACGAAAATATTCATTAAAAAAATTAATTGGTCAGAATTTGAACCACCTCCCGCGTGAATTCGCTCAACTGTCGTCGGCTTTCCTCATTTAATTGATAAAGCGCATCCTCAAACCGGCTCATTTGAGCAAGTAAGATTGTAGAATATCGAATGCTTTTTCGCTCCAATACAGAAAGGAACATGCCGATTCCGCTTAAAACGCTCAGACCAATTTCCTGGGGTAATCCGATCCGATGCAGACGTTCCATCAGAGCACGAACCTCAGGTGCTTCCTGGATGGTTGCCAACATTAAAATCACAGCCGTGATCAATTCTGTGACAAAAATGAGCGGAGAACGACTTTCCGGAATACGTAACAGAAGATTTGAAAGCAGGTCTTCGTAGCCTCCTGCTTGCCCTTCGCGCAACTGCTGCAAGATGTGCTCTTTGGCAACCTGCCAGTCTTCCAAATCAGAGAGATTACCAGCCAATTCAGCAAGTAAACGATTGGCTTCTTGCGTCGGATAAAAAAAGACGGTTGGGCGACCTGGCCCGTGTTGATCCGGATCGGATTGGTACTCCGCCCGTACGAGCCCTTTTTCTTCGAGCAGGCGCAACATCTCGTACGCAGTCACTTTACTGATTCCCAGCTGTTCAGCAACAGCCACGTAATGCACAGAATGTTCCATTTCCCGGTAGATATCCAGGAACTGGCCCAAAAATTGTTGTTGGCGGTAAGTAAGTTTCTTTTTCATGTATTATCCGAAAATAACTAATTTATTTTATCTCACTGATTTGAATCTTGTCAAGGGGGTCTGACCAGGTTATGGTTATCTTAATGCAACTAACCAAGAAAGAACATGCTGTGATACCCATGACCAGGCAAACTGGCTACCCAAGGCAATGGCCGCTGCATATTCAAGTGGCTTTTGAAAAGACTCCTGCAGGGCGATTCCATTTTTATATCGGCGAATTCTTGTGACTGAAGGGAGTATAAAGATCAGCGATAGGGCAAGAACAAGCCACAAGACCCAAAGGGGAAACAAACGAATGACAAAAGCTGTCACAACACCTGATATTACTGCTAAAACCATCATCGCACCCATTAACCAGGTGGTAACCCTGGCGCCTAATACTGCTGTGGTATGTTTAAGGCCCGCTCTTAAATCGCCATCCAGGTCACGCATTTCATTAAACAACTCGCCATAACAACTGATACAGAAAACAAAAAGAAAGGGGAATATCCAATGAATGAATGGAGCTGAGTCAAAAGTAAAATACCCAGTGAGGAACTGTAATCCGGAAAGCATAAAGCCATGTGTGAAAAAGTCAACAAAAGCGATATTCTTCAGGCGAACCGGTTTCCAAGAATACAAGAAACTGATCAAAAGAGTGATCATACCCAACAAGAAAGTTGTTTTTCCCAGAGTGGAATAGACGAGTGCGGATCCCGCTGCCACACCAAAACTCATCAACCGGGCAGTAAAAGGGGATAAATCGCGCGCGGCAACTGGGTTCCGTCGGCATTTATGAGGAGTTAATGCGTCATCTTCAGCATCTTCAACATCATTGATCATGAAAGCAAAGGCTACAGCCAGCCAATTTGCTAAAAGGACACCGATCAGTTTCCATCCAAATGAACCATTTCTTGCAGCAGAAGCACCCATTAGGGTAGTTACAATGACAAAAGCCAAGTACTCCTTGAACCTTGTTAATCGGATGCTGCCGTTTATCGTACGTCTGATTTGCATGATGCCTCTTGTATGTGGAGAGCTTTTTCGAGTTCAATATTGCTTCGATTAAATCTTACTATAATTACATACTATGTCGCATTTCCGATATTTAGGTTTTCAATTCGTCATGTAATAAACAGTATGATTTAATTCTGGCAAAAATGGCCAAAAATTGTAGTTTGCGGTGAGTATGTTTCCTTTACGTTAAATTCCGAAAATAACGAATTTATTATAACTCATTGGTTTGTTTCTTGTCAATGAAACGAATAGCCATGCTGCGAATTAACTCAACGGCAAGTTAATTATTGTCCATAAATGATTCTATCGTAAACAATCGGATGCCATCGCTCTTGGCTCTATCTTCCAGGTCAGGGGTAAAGCCGTTACGAGAGAATAGGGTAAATTGAACTTTAATAATTTCATGATCTTTCATCAAGACTTCCGCTTTTTGCTTGAGATCATCCAAAACATTGGCACCAACCGGATGAACGGTCCATTTACACTCACCCACGAAAGCAATCTTCTCGGAAAGGTTGATTGCAAGAACATCAATCTCCGCATCCCGATTCCACCATCCCCCAATCCGCTCAGGGACAAAGTCCAGTTCGCCTGCCTGTGCCAGACGCCCGGTGAACGTGATCGCCGCTTCCTCAAATGCAGTGGCGACAAAATGATCCAAATCCGGTTTGATCCGCTGCTGGAGAATTGCATCCGCTAATCCAAGATCAAGACTGCTTTGATTAGGGTGAACATAGCGAAACCAAAACCGCAGGAAATGGTCGTCAATTTGGTAAATGCCTTTTTTACTCTTTTCCGGCTGCGTTTCGGTGGCCGGCACACGTCGGGTGATTAACCTCATTTGCTGCAGAATATCCAGATAACGGGCAACAGTAGTTACATCCCCTATACCGGCTCCTTGTGCAATCTCATTCAAACGCGTTCGGCCTTGTGCGATGGCCCTCAAAATGGAGAAATAGTTCCGTGGCTCTCTCAACTCCTCCATGAGAAGTAAACGCGGTTCGTTGAACAACGTGCCACTTTGGGCATCCAAAATATGTTGGCGGATATTGTTGTAAACATCCTGGTTATCCTGAAACGTACGCAGATAATATGGCATTCCACCTACCACCGCCCAAGCGATGAATTTTTCTTCCGTGGAATAGCCTGGAAAAAACAGTGCTGAGGAAGCAAGGTCCATAGGCCGTAGGAGCGTGCTGGCTGTTCTCCGTCCATACAGAGGAGCCTGATAACCGAGCACTTCTGTTTCCATCATGCCAATGTATGAACCACACAATACGATCATGAGCTGTGTATTTTTGAGCGTTTCATCCCACACTTTTTGCAGAATGGATGGAATGGCTTTGTTGCCGCTGATCAAATAAGTGAATTCATCCATGACGATGATCGGTTTAGGTTGCATGGGGAGTTCGCCAAGCGCCCGCAATGCTGCCTCCCAGGAAGGGAAGGTAAATCCTGAGGGAACATCTGTATGGGTGAAACCATACACCTGTTGAGAAAAAGTGGCTAATTGCTCTGAATCACTGCTTAATGTGGCAATAAAAAAGATATGCGGTTTGTCTGCGCAGAAAGCACGCAGCAGTTCCGTTTTTCCGACCCGACGGCGGCCATATAAGACAAAGAGTTCTGCTTGATTGGATCGGTAGTGTTGGTCCAATAAATCAAGCTCGGTCTTTCGGTCAATGAACATGAATTCCTCCACGAGAAGGCAAACAAATACTAATCACAATTATTATAATCGTGATTAGTATATTAATCAATCGGTTTTTCCAGTTCCTTTTTTCGCTACAGGTATTGGGGAACCACTACATCGAAATTTATGAGATAAGACAACAACTTCCTAATAAACAACATTCACCCTTACAAAAATAATTAGCATTTCTGCTTTTTTTCTTGGTTTGTCTAATTGTGGTGACGGGACCTTAGCCCACATGGTTTATGATGTCTTTCAACCGCCAAGGTCGGTATTCTCTGACCTCGATACTCATATTGATATGATTTGGCCCGAGATTGGAACCTTCTGGAGGTGGTGGAACATTATGAATATGACCATGAAGGTTGATCCAACTATCTTCAAGAGGAACGATCGGGCGATGCGAAAAGATCAGATTTATTTGGGGCTCCAAAACTATCTGAAATGAATTCTTGATCAGAGTCACGCCAAGTGCTTCACAATAGGCTTGACTCAGTCGATCATGATTACCTTGGATTAAGAACAGTTTTCCATTCAAAATCCCAGTTAGCAATTCAAAATGGGCTTTCTTCCCCAATGCAAAATCCCCCAGGTGAAGAACGGTTTCATTTGGGGAAATCAGGTCATTCCAGTTTTTGATGATCAGCTCCTGCCAGTTCTCCGGCCGACTGCAATACCTTCCAATGTTTTCATGATAGAAATGGGTATCTGAAATGATCCATGTATCTGGTGTAATTCCATATGGGTTGTTCGCGGTTAGCATCCTTTGTAATTAACTTAGTCAGTTTAGACTGATTACCTATCCGAATTTTACCCTATCACCTTGTCATAAGGTGCAATTCGAAGATCATCACATATTGATGGTACGTGACAAATTACGGAAATTGATTATTTCCTTTTTTCATTATCGATTCATTTCAATTCTCCCAATTTTTCCCAATAAGGTTCTTCCGCAGGCGAGTCTTCTTTATATCGAAAGATGGGTTCAAAATATACATCACCGTTCTTCAAATCCTTGGATACATTGGATATGGCGATCACCCGGCGAACTTCATGACGGATGCCGATCTGTACCAGCAAATCAACCGCATCACAAATCATCTGATTGGCTTCGTGTGGCTTTACTCCAGCATCCGCACCCATGACTGTCGCTAAACGACGAGCTGCTTCACGGGGACTGTCTGCATGGAAGGTACAGGCTCCGCTGTGCCCCGTCATCAAAGCCCGGAACAAACTCATGGCTGCGATCCCATCACGTACTTCTCCAATGACCAGGTAATCAGGCGACATTCGCATGGCATCATCGACTCCGTCTGCCAGGGTATACGGCCGGACATCCGTGCCAATCGCCTGCGGGCGGGCTTCCACCGTTTGGACGGTTGGACGATCTACCCAGATTTCCTCTGGGTCTTCGATCTTCACGATGCGCCAGATCGAAGGCAAGAAATTACATAAGGCACTAAGCAGAGTTGTCTTTCCGGTTCGGGTTCCTCCGGAAATCAGGATGCGGGCACCTTTCTCCATGGCCTGACGAAGGACCTCCATCATTTCGGAGCTCATCATTCCGCGCTCCAATAACCACTCTGGTTTGACAGGCTTTTGTTCATAAAGGCGAATGTTGATAGAAGGATTACGGCCTGGCGGTGCAATGACCGGGTGAAGCGCCTTGATCCGTCCACCACCCGGATTATGTGTCGTTGCCGGCAGTTTGGCGTTGATACTTGGGTTGGTCTCATTCAGAGTTTTGTTTTGCGGACCAATCAAGCGGTCCAATACACGCCAGATTTCACCCGCTTCAGGCCGCAGCTCAATGGTCTCCCAACGAACTGATCCTTTACGCATGATTTGCAGAAGTCCACTGGAGTAAATGGTGATTTCAGAGATGTCTGTGCGAGCCGGCGGTAAGAGTAAATCTAAGAATCCCAATCCCAATATCCGCCGAGTGAGTTCCTCCGCAATGGCCGCTTCCTGAAGGGCACCAGGGCGGCAATTGCGTTTTCTTAGCGCCGCAGCAATCTGTGCCTCGACCCGCTCCCGGATGCGCTGCCGATCGGTTTCATTCGGACTCTGAAGAACGGAAGTCGGGAAATCATGGTTGACCTGATCGATCACCTCGTTGAATACATCAGATCGGATAGATTCGTCCAGGTTATTCCCATTCGTAGCAGTGTCGTACAAACCTAATATTCCTGGCATAGAAAACCTCCAATATTAAGAACCTTTTCCAACTCAAGAGAATAAATATATTCCTACGTAAATCGTATTTTAGGTAGTCGCAAAATACCCTTTTTCCCATCCGCTCGAGCCAAATTGTTTTCCACCAAGGGAAATAAAGTGTTGATGATGGAACGAATCCCTTTGGCAAACTCATCCCCTCGCGTCACCGGCATCAAGCCATCATCTTGTGCCTGAGGAACACCTGGGTCAAAAGGTACAATGGCTGCGATGGGGGGAGCCCAACCTAAGGATTTGGAAAGCTCTTCCTGAAATAACCGGGGTGTAAAGCTGCTGCGATCAGATGTTTGGTTTAGAACCAGGTAGATTGAATCTCGGGCCAGGCGTTTCTCACTTTTCAAGCCGGTCAACAATAAGGTGAGGGTATGTCGAATCGCCGTTAAATCAGCCAGAGTAGGTCTGGCAACGATCAAGGCATAATTGGCAAAGATGATCGAATGCATCATCCACAAATCTTCTGTGGTTGGCACATCCATGACAATCGCGGCATAACGACCATCTTCCGAGTCAATCAGCATCCCATTGATGCTGCCTTCTCCGGTTCCTTTACTTGAGCTTTCCAGAATGTGCATGTATTCCAGGGAGGATTCTGGCGCAAGCAAGATCTCCAAATTTTCCTTGCGTTGGATTGCAGCCTGAAAAGCCGCCTTGCCCGGACGATCAAAGTATTCGGTTAAATTAGGGATATACCGTAATCCTAAATGTGGCGCAGCTGCTGGTGGCAATCCCATGGACACCAGCAACGTTTTCACACTGAGGCGGACAGATAATTCATATGCCAGGTTTTCAGCGATGGTAGAGCAACCAGACCCACCCGCGTGCGATAAAACAGCGATCCTTTTCGTACCGGTGATGTACGCAGATGCTCCGCTGTTGGAATAGCTGGATACCCCTTGCTGCATGGGTGCAGCTTGAGTCAGGCTTGCCCGTGCCGTCATAGCAGCACCATAAGCAGCCTGGATGATCTCAGTCCAGTTGACCGGTGCGACGAAAACTCCTCGCACTGTATCCACCTTGGAAAAGGCTCCCTGAAAATCCTTTTGAGCCAAAGGCAATACAACAATCGCAATTCCACGCCAGGCTGAAATTTTCTGAAGAGAACGAATCAGGGTATCCGGATCAGGAGCGATATCGGTCTGTACGATTACCAGATCTGGCCGCAGGTTGTTCAAATTGGTCTCGAACATGGACCATTGGGCGGCATGACCTGAGATCATAAAGCGTTGGTCTGCCAGGATCGGCTGCTGCATCTGATAGTAAACAACATCATGGCCGGCTCCCGCCAGCATGACGGTGATTTTATTGGTTTGGTAAGCGTTATCGCTCATTTAGACCTATTTCTTTCGATAGTCGTTCATCTCGGTATACAACTCACCCAGATTGAGGGTAATCACATCCGCAACATCCAACGACAACCCTGAGGTTGGTTCCAGAGCAAGGTGAATAATCCCATATTGGTCTAGAGCAGCCAGCAAGGTTGCCGGATCAACCTTGAATCCTGGAGTAACCTCGATCAATCCCGTGGGAACATCCAGAACGATCACACTACCTTCCTGAGCTGACATGCTTGTTCGAGCAGAGGAAAACAATTCTTCTTCACTGGCACCGGCTGGAACCTCTTCATAACGAAAGGATTGAGGTACCAACAGGACTCGCACACCTGTGATTGCCAGGCGAGCGAGAGGGGATGCCGGCGGAGCGGGGGTAGGCGTTGGTGTAGGTGTTGCGGTTACGCCAGGAGTAAGTGAAACAATGGGTGAAGTAAATTCCGCAATTGGCGCAGTGAACACTGAGGTGGTACTCGTCTTGAGAATATCTGGAGAAATCATGCCAATCACCGTAACGGTTTGTCCTGGACGAAGTAGACCAGCCACTCCGCTGGCCAGATCCACATGGATCGCCAGAGCAACATGCCCTTCAGGAAGTTCAGCCGGAATACCTGCACTGGCTATCTCTCCCAAAACGGAGGTAACGATCAGATCCCCCGGAGTTCGTCCAACAGCCAGGATTTTCCCGGTCACATCTTCAATTTTTGAAGTGGCATCTGCAGGTTTAGCGCCCATCGGGATGGTTCGCAACTCGACCAATTGGTCAGTCAGAACGGTTCCTGGGGCGATGGCGACTTTGGCGACAACCACCTGAGTTGGACGGATCACCCCGTTCAATAGGGCGATCACAAGCAAACCGATGACAACTGCAAGTACAATAGCGGCAATGGGGGAACGTTTTTTTGTTTGCATGAATTATTTTTTCTCCTTTTTCCTAATCATTGGATTCAGTATGCCCAGACGCAGAGCGTCAGTGGGATCGATTAGCAGCCAGGATGTCAGACGCTGTCCGTTCCAAGGAAACAGCTCCCAATTCCTGGGTAATCTCGAGATCAGAGGGTTCATTACAGCGGATGATCATTGGGCGGACTAACACTGGTTCCAGCCAGAATACATCATCGCTGTAACCCAACTTGGCAATCGCATATGTACGCGGAATGCGCGCCAGGTAGCGTTTGTATTCGGTATTGACCAGCCCTTTTTCGGAGCGGCCTAAATGCGGCAAGATCAAATCCCGATCTTTGGGATCTTTGGTTTGGAACACAAATACATTCGCACAGGAGGATAGGATGCCTGAGGGTAACTCGCTTACGGTTTGAGCCATCAGATGCAGAAAAACGTTGTATTTTCTTCCGTCACGCCACATCGTTTGAAAAAGATGGCTGACCGGGTTACCCGACTCTCCTGATCCCTGATCAGAAGCAGCTCC
>JARKOR010000104.1 GCA_029975625.1 Nanosynbacter sp.
GGACATGAGGGTCTCAGATCTCAGACGAGAGATCAGCGTGGTCTTCCAGGATTATGCCCAGTATAATCTCAGCCTGGCCGAGAACATATGGCTGGGCAGTGCCGCTGGGCCTTTGGATATGGGCAAAGTCGCGAAGGCTGCCAAGGATTCGGGCGCGGATAGGATTTTAAAGCGACTTGAGGCTGGTTACGAGACTACCTTAGGCAAATGGTTCGATAACGGCACGGATCTGAGCATAGGCGAGTGGCAGAAGGTGGCCCTCGCGAGGGCGTTCATCCGGGATTCCCAGATCATAATTATGGACGAGCCCACCAGCTCCCTGGACCCCAAGGCTGAGGCGGAAGTCTTCGCGAAGTTCAGGGAGTTGGCAAAAGGGAAGACCGCCATCGTCATAGGTCACAGACTGTCCACTGTCAGGATGGCAGACTGCATATATCTTCTGAATGACGGGCACATCGCTGAGAAGGGAAATCATGAGGAGCTGATGGCCTTGAAGGGAGAGTATGCGCAGCTCTTCGAGATACAGGCAATGAACTACAGATGACGACTTATGATTAGAGTCTTCTAGATAGCGGTTTTTCGGAGATCGTTCACTAAATATGAACAAAATGTTCACTAAATGTGAACAAAAATGTTCCTAAATAGTGATTAAAAGCGGCAAATATATATGTTTACAAGTCTATTTAGTGTTTGACGGGGCTAAGCCTCGATTAGAATGACGGAGGTGATTAAGATGAAGATAATTGATGCAAGCACAGTAAAAGGCACCACAGTGAAAGCGGGATGCTGTAATTGCACTAAACATTGCTCGGAATATGGCCCCGGTAGCTGGCCGCAGGCTTCTACCGGTCCAATTCTAGCAAATATTGGTGGAAATAGTTGCTGGTACTAACCAGAGGTAAGGCCAGTTGTTCTGGAATCAGTATAATATCAAGAACAATTGGCTTACCAATTTTATTGCTCAGTTGAAAGGAACACATAAAAGATGAAACTATAAAAAGAGAGGTGCTAAACTATGTTGGAATTTAAGACATCAGCGGGAAATACGTATGCTTGGATAGATGATATTGGTATATTTATTCCTACTAATCCAATATTAAGTGCTATCATAAGGGAGACATGCAATCAAAACCAAACATCGAAAATAGATGAAATCGAGAAATTGAAAAAAGATTTTGACGAAAAAGAGGTTGAATATTATTATGAATTAGCTAAAAAATATAAGAAAATTAGGACGACGCTTAAAGAAAAGCTCGAATACGCTACTAATCGGCAGTTTAACGAGCCTATTTTAATAAAATCAATACTAAAGAATGGTATTGCTCAGCTCATTTTGGATGTCACAGAAGATTGTAACTTTAGATGCAGTTATTGTATTTTTTCAGGTAACTATGTACATTATCGCAGTCATTCAAAAAGGTATATGAGTTTTGATGTTGCAAAAAAAGCAATAGATTATTATTTTTCTTTGATTAAAGCAGGAAAAAGATACAATCCATTAAGACAGCCTAAAATAACGTTTTACGGAGGTGAACCTTTATTAAATTTCAAGCTAATTAAAGAATGCATAGAGTACATAGACGAGACATATAAATGTTATAAAATAAGTAATTATCTTACTACAAATGGCAGCTTATTAGATATAGAAAAGGCAGAATGGCTTATAAAGCACAATTGTCATATACTTGTTAGCATCTGTGGGCCCAAGGAGGAGCACGATAGACTTAGAGTCTATAGGAATGGAAAAGGAACTTTCGAAGATATTATGAAGAATATTAAGCCTATAATGGCGAATTACCCTAGTAACGTGGGATCAATCGCAATTTATGATTTTAAAAGTGATTTATTTAAATTAGAAGAATTTTTTAATAGACCTGAAGTTCCTGCGTTGATTCTTGCATCTCCAGTTACTGAATTAGAGGGATGCAAGTATTTCGAACAATTTTCTGAAACTGATATATTGCTTTTTAATAAGCAAATGCAGCGGGCTCAAAATTATTATGTCAATAATTTTAATGACCGAGAAAAAAACACAAGAGCTTCTCTTTTTGATATTATTTTTGGCAGGGGCTTCGTTTCAACAGTTACCGGTCCCGAATCACTTCTGCTAAACGATCCTTTAATACCGTATTCCGGTTCATGCATTCCTGGGCAAAAATTATTCGTAGATGTTGATGGAAATCTCCATATATGCGAACGAGTAAATCGCAATTTTTCGATAGGAAATGTAGCTGAAGGCCTTAATTTTGAAAAAATTGGAAAAATATTATATAATTATAATCAACGTTTAGATAAGTGTTCAACATGCAATATGATAAAAATGTGCGAAAGATGCTTTGCAACTCTCTTTGAAGGCAAAGACATCGTATATACATCAAAAAGCTGTATAAACGAAGAATTAAATAATATAAGATGGCTTGCAAATGTGTTTACTTTTGCTGAAACGAATCCAAAAATTGTAGAAAATGAATTTGGAGGTGAGTAATAATGTACTTTAGACTCAACCCGGAATGTCACTTTATAAAAGGCGAAGTTTATGGGGCCATTTTCGATTTGATAGATGAAAAGATATATCCCTTGGATCTGGAAGAAACAAAGATAATTACATCATGTGAAGATAACGAGCCCATCTGTGATGGCAAGGATTTTTTAAAAACTTTAAAAGATCTTCATATTGGGAATATATATAATAATAAAATATATATAAGAAAACTATATTTCGGTTCACCATCACTTTTTTCTTTTGAAGGAAGCCTATCACAACTCCAACGAGCGTATCTCGAGATAAACAATTCTTGTGACAGAAATTGTTGGTTCTGTGGATATAATGGGATAAAGAGTGTATCCGCCGGTCCAAATTTGACCCCTCGCGCCGATCCGATTTTGACCCCTTAGACGACTAACCTAACTCATAGAGTATAAAGTTCACGTCTCGCTACTTTCTGCGGAAACTCTCTCCGTTCATGTTCAGTATCAGCGCATGGTGGGTAATTCTATCTAGAATTGCTGCAGTTAGAGTTCGATCATGGAATACCTTCACCCAATCTGAAAATCCCAGATTGAAGGTAATGATAGTACTCATAGTTTCATATCGTGCTGCAAGTAACTGAAATAGCAATTCCGCAGCAGCGAGATCAAATGTTACGTACCCAAGCTCATCAATTATGAGAAGATCGATCTTTTTAAACTGCTTGATATAAATTGAGAGCCTGTTATCTTTTCTCGCTTCAATCATCTCATTGACCAATGCCGCTGCCGAGCAAAATACAACTCGATAGTTCTCCTCGCATGCTCTGATCCCTACCGCAATTGCCATATGAGTCTTGCCGGTTCCGGAATTTCCGATAAGAATAACATTCCTCCTTTCTTTAATGAATGCAAGCATCTTTAGTTCAGGAATAGCTTCTCGTCCATCTTGCGGCAAATCATCCATCAATAGATCCTCGAACCTCTTTTTTGTCGGAAAGCCGGCTTGCTGAAGCGCTCTCATCTGGCGGTTCAGATGTCTCTTGTCGATTTCGGACTGCAGTGCTGAAGTCAGAAACTGTTGCATATCCTCATTATCAGGCTGATAGTCCAAGACGTAGTTGTAGACTCCGCTCAGTCGCAACTGTTTACATAGATCTGCAAGATTCGAGTCCACAGTCTATCCCTCCATAAACTGATCGAATATGGTGAGATCAGGCTCTAAGACCTCGAAACCACCCTCGATGTCAAAAGGCTCAACCATCAGGACATTGGTTTGATGAAGCAAAAACCGAATGCTATCGCAGGTCGGATGGATATTCTGTTCTTTTAGGATCGCAAGAGCTGCCGAAAATTTTTCCGGGGATGTTTCTCTTATCAGGTCAAGAATTGGCAGAAATTTTTTTGGATCATTCGCATAATAGCGATTGAAAGCATCCCTAATCAGTTCATCTGCCTGAGCTAAAACTCTGGAATTTGGGATCGCACCCGGTTTGCGATGAAAAGTCTTGATGTAATGAGCGATATCCAGCGAATACTTCTGATTCCCAGCCAATCGACGATGAACTGCAATGATAGCGTTTCC
>JARKOR010000111.1 GCA_029975625.1 Nanosynbacter sp.
ACAAGCTGCCAACGGTACGTATCGCGGACGCGCTCGTAAAACGCCGGGGTGGGGCCAAGAACTTGAACAGACGAGCCGGCATGGTTCTTGAGCGCGTAGGCAACCTTTTTCGCGTTAGAGATGGCGGCGCGTTCGGTTTTATATATACATGTGGCTTTTAGCAGGTAGCAAAAGGGTGGGAAGCCGGCATGTTTACGCTCGGTGAGAGTACGAGTGTAAAATTCTGCATAGTTTTGAGAAACACCATCAAGAATTGTCGGGTCGTTTGGCTGATAGCTTTGAATAACAACGTCGGTTTTGTGGTGTGATCGCCCTACGCGGCCAATCACCTGGGAAAGCAGCTGAAACGTGCGTTCAGGCGCACCAAAATCCGGTAAGCTAAGTCCTGCATCTGCCTGAATGACACCAACCGTGCGCAAGTGGGGTAAATCAAGGCCTTTGGCTATTACCTGTGTGCCAATAATAATATCGATGTCGCCGTCATAGAGTTTCGTGTAGTTTTTGTCGACTGTTTCATCCGCACTCGAATCGGCATCGAAGCGCATGATGGTTTTGTCAGGGAAACGGCTACGGAGAGCTTCTTCGATTTTCTTCGTGCCAATACCCTTATGAATAATATCCGCCGCATGACAGCTAGGACAGCTGGTCGGTATACGGGCTTCGGAGCCACAAATGTGGCATTGAAGGCGATGTTGATCGGCGTGAAGAGTGAAGGGGACAAAGCAACGCGGGCATGTTGCGTGCCAGCCGCAATTCGTACAGAGCGTCGTAGAGGCGGTACCTCGGCGGTTGTGAAAAATAAGCGCCTGGTGGCCGGTTGAAAATGTGCGCTCAAGTGCGTCGAGCAAGGAGTCTGACAGGAACGGATGTCTGGTGAAGTTGGTCCGTTTTGTCATATCGATGAGGTGAATCGTAGGCGGTAGGGTGTTTTTGCGGGCAGGGGTTGGCAGGGAAATGATGGGACGACCCGAGTGCTTGGCTAAAAAATAGTCGGCGACGCTGGGCGTGGCACTTCCAAGAATGACTTTCGCGTGAGCATAGCGCGCCAGAACACTTGCGGTACGTAGGGCGGAATAACGGGGAGACTGCTCTTGCTTAAAGCTTGGCTCGTGGCATTCGTCAATGACAATAAGCCCAAGGTTTGCAAGCGGCAAAAAGAGTGCCGAGCGCGGTCCAATAACGACTTGGGGCGTATTGGCTGTCAGCGCCTGCTGCCAGGCTTTGTGGCGTTCGGCCTCTGTTTGGTGAGAGTGAGTAATAATTATGTTCGGAAAGTGTTGGGCAAACTCAGCAACGAGCTGTGAAGTAAGGGCAATTTCGGGCACGAGGATAATAACCGAAGAACCCTTTGCTATGACACGGCGAGCCGATTCAATATAAACAAGCGTCTTTCCAGCACCAGTTACTCCGTGGAGTAGGGCGGTTCCGTCACTCATGGTATCTATAGTATCAATCGCGTGTTTCTGATCAGGAGTGAACACTTTTTTTGTTCGTTCCCGTTGGTGGTGCATGGGCGCGTCAGTGGTTTGACGCCGTTTTTTGGTGATGCCCGAAGGTAAGAGTGTCTGCCAAACGAACGCCAAATGCGTGTGGTAGTATTGGCTCATCCAGCTTGCGGTTGCGATGAGGCTTGGAGGCAGTGGGGTCGAAGTTACAATGGACAAAATTGGCTTTACGGTATAGGCGGGTTTGTCTACTGATTTCATAATAACCCCCACCAAGTTTTTATTGCCCACGGGAACGGTAACGACTAGGCCAGGTTCAAGAGACTCTTCTGAACCATAGGTAAATACGCTGGCGCCACTACGCACGACTTTTGTTGGTGCTACCTCATAATATCTCACGTATTTTAATTGTAGCATGGAAGAGTATGGGAACTCCTGATATACTATAAGCATATGTATTTTGAGAGTCGATCACACGCGGGGGCAGAGCTGGCGAACAAACTGCTTGACATATATCGCTATGAAAACTGTGCGGTAGTGGCATTGAGCGATGGCGCGGTGCTTGTCGGCGAACAAATTGCCTGGCGGCTTCACTGCGTGCTAATGCTGCTTCTAAGCGAAGGAGTTGAGGTACCAGGGGAGAGTGTAGACTTTGGCGCAGTGTCGCAGAATGGTCGGCTAACGGTTAATAGCCAATTCTCAGAAGGACAGGCACAACACTACATTAACGAGTTTTACGGGTATCTTGAGGAGGAGAAGCGAAGGGCATACCAGCGTATCAATCGGCTTTTGGGCGATAGCGGCGTGGTCGATCGGGATATGCTTAGGGACAGGACGGTCATTTTGGTGAGTGATGGTTTTAGCGATGAT
>JARKOR010000114.1 GCA_029975625.1 Nanosynbacter sp.
GGGCGCAAAAGTAGGCGCAAGTAAGCTTACTAAAGCGCGAGAATACGGAACGATCGTTATTAACGAAACCGATTTACGGAGAATACTAGGAGAGGAGTCATAGTATGCCAACACGGGTGATTTTTGGAAAACTTGTAGGCACTGAGGTACTGAAGAGGTCTCTAGCTGACCCAAAGGTGTTGGAAGTAAACTATCAGACACTTGAAGGCGATGAGTTTTCTCAAGCATTGTTCAAGAAACTGCACGAAGAAGTGAATGAAATTGGTGCAGCCGATAGCCCTGCCGAGGCGCTCAAGGAACTTGCCGACGCGCTGAATGTTTTTGACGTAGTATGTAAGCATCTAGGGTTCTCGCCCGAGGAAGTGCGCCAAGCTCAGCAAAAAAAGCTCGAAAAAGATGGCGGTCTTGGTAGTGGGGTGTGGATTGAGTATGTAGTACTTGCTGATGATAGTGAATGGATAGAAACATTTCGCGCCCAACCCGATAAGTACAAGGAGGAAAAGATATGAACGATCCTGAACCAAAAATAATTAGGGGCGTGGATGTTTGAAAAAATCGATGAATAAGCTAACATTTATCACTGGTAACCAACATAAAGCCGAACAATATGAGAAACTTCTTGGCGTGCCAATGCATCATCGGAAGATTGATCTCGATGAAATACAGTCCGCCGACCCCGCTGAGGTTGCACGCCACAAGATCGAAGAAGCGTACAAGGTGGTGCAAGGCCCTGTTATCATTGATGATTTTAGTTTTTGCATGGATGATTTCGATGATCTGCCTGGACCATTTACGAAATTCTTCGTCGCGGCGGATGACAGCCTGGAGAAATTGTGTCGGATAGCTGACGTCCTGGAAAGCCGAAGGGCGAGCCTTGTCGGCGTTATAGCCTATAAGGACGCCGAGCGCACTAAAATATTTGCCACTCGATTGCCAGGCGCAGTAGCGATGCGGCCGCGCGGCACCCGAGGTATTGCAACCGATTTTATTTTTGAGCCTGATGGCTATGGTGGAAAAACGCGCGCCGAGTTAGATGAAAAGGAGTACGACGAAGTATATATGAAAGTTCGCCCAATTCCGGAAGCACGGGATTTTCTGCGTGATATTGACAAACTAGTGTAAGTGTGATACAATGAAAGGATATACTCATGAAAGCAGTCACTCATAACGGCAAGTTTCACGCTGATGAAGTTTTTGCGACGGTCGTCTTGCAGAAGCTGTGTCCTGATATGCAACTGACGAGAACGCGTGAACCAGATGCGATAGCCGTGGCCGATATCGTCTACGATGTTGGTGGCGTATATGACCATGCGGCTCGCCGCTATGACCACCATCAGTTGGGTGCGCGAACGCGCGATGATACCGGGCTGATATACTCTGCGTTTGGACTAGTGTGGGACCACTACGGGCTTGAATATTGTGAGGGTGACGAGGATGTCTGGCGATATATCGACGACATGTTTGTGCGAGGCATCGATGCTGACGACAATGGCGAGGTTGCAACACAGTGGGATGAGCGCGCTCAGGAGTTTCCGATGACGAAAGTCATCGATCAGCTCAATCCACTCCCAGATAGCGGCGAAGACTCCGATGCGCAGTTTTGGAAAGCAGTAGAGCTCGCGTCACATGTTTTGGAGCGGATGACACGGCGAGTAGCGAGTGATTTCGCGGTGGCTCGTGAGGTGCGCCAGGCACAAGCCGAGTCACCAGACTCGCGCTATGCTGAGTTGAGCAGAGCGGTGACGATGAACGCCATGATTTCCGACATCGATGGTTTGGAATTTTTGCTATTTCCCGACGAAGCACAGGCTAAGTGGCTGCTCTACGCGGTCAATATTGCGGGTAGGTCATATGAAAGCAAGTGCCCGCTGCCCGAGTCGTGGGCAGGTTTGTCTGGTGAAGAATTGGCACGAGTAACGGGAGTTACGGACGCTCAGTTTTGCCATAAGAACCGCTTTCTGGCGGTGGCCGGCACACGAGAAGGCGTACTGAAGTTACTGGAAAAAGCACTTCAGTCATGACGAAGAAAAAAGCCATGACCACCAAACAATATATGCGGGCGATGTTCAAAGTTGGCCAGCGGTCGTTCCGTATGGCGCCGAGTATTGCTGTAGTGAAGCTAATCGATAGTGTCGTTCGGGCGACGCTGCCGATATCTACGGCTTACTTTGCAGCTGCCACTACTACGGCACTCGCTGCGGCCTATGCGGGCGAGGAGCAGGCGGCTCATCAAGCACTGCTCTATGTCATCATCACGGCGCTCATTGGCTTGTTCATGATGTTGTGGCGCAGCGTCAGCAACTATATTTCACAAAAAATGCGCTACACCGTTGAAGCGTCCATCGAAGATGAGATGATGTTGAAGCTGACAAATTTGCCGTTTGCGGCATACGATGACAAGGATGTTATTGACCTCCACGAAAAAGCTCGGCGTTTCAGTTACTTTTTCTCGTATATATTCGATACAATTAGCTCCATGCTGACGAGTGTCATCGGTGCAATTACTGCTATTGTCGCGCTGTTGATTATTTCGCCATGGTTGAGTTTGATTGTGCTGGTTGCGGTCATGCCAGGGGTGATTATTCAGCTGAGGCTGGCTCGTCAACAGGTCAAGCACTGGGAGGGTAATATCACCAATCGCCGCCGCAAGGGAGAAATTGGCTGGATGCTACAGCGCCCGAGAGAGATTGCCGAGATGCGCGTGTACGGCGTAGTGAAACACCTCATCGGGATTTACGCACAATTACGTGATAAAGATGACAAAGAGCGGCTGGAATTCGAGCTGAAGACGATTTGGAAACAGCTGGCGGCAGATGCGGGAACGGCACTAGTTGAACTTGGTGCGCTTATCTGGGTGACACTGGAAATTATTAATCGCCAGCAACCAATTGGCCAGTTTGTCTTCGTACAACAGATGGTCGGTCAGGCACTTGGCGATGCGGGAAGCTTGGCATCGCAATTGGGGCGGATTGACGAGGACTTGGCAAATATTACGCAGTATCAGCAGTTTATGGATCTGGCGTCAGATGATGAGATGGGAGTACGTATAAAGGGACTGCCGGAAATGATAGAGGTCGACCACGTTTCGTTTACATACCCAGGGACGGATGCGCTCGTGCTTGATGATATTTCAATGAAGATCCCAAGGGGTGCGCGTGTGGCGATTGTTGGTGAGAATGGTGCTGGTAAGAGTACGCTCATAAAGTTGTTGATGGGGCTGTATCAGCCGACAAAAGGTAATATACAAATTGACGGGAGAGATCTTGCCGGTGTCAATACGCAGTCATGGCACAGGTATCTCGCGGTACTTCATCAAGATTTTAATGAGTATATGTTTGCGACGATGCGTGAAAATGTAACGCTAGGTAATGTCAATAAAAAACCGACAGAGGAAGCAGTTATAGAAGCCATGAAGAGGGCAGAATTTTTTGAAGTTGCCAAAAAACAGCCGCATGGCATGGATACGTTCATTAGTCGGTGGATGGCTGAGGATGATGATAAATCAACAGCGACAGAACTCAGTGGTGGGCAGTCGCAGCGACTAGCGCTAGCGCGTAATTTCTACCGTGATGCGCCAATCGTAATTCTCGATGAGCCGACAAGCGCGATAGATGCGCTCGCTGAGTCACGTATTTTTGACAGGCTGTTTCACCAAGCCGATAAGACGTTTATTATCGTCAGTCACCGCCTTACGACTATCAGAAAAGCCGACATCATTTATGTAATTGAACAGGGAAAAGTTGTTGAACAAGGCGTCCATGCTGAATTAGTGGCGAAAAAGGGTCATTATTACCGTATGTTTGAGTCGCAAATAACAAAATAACCTCCCGAAACGAGAGGTTATTTTTGTCATGCCGGTACGTTTAAATTACCAGCTGCGCTGACGGAATGAACCGCCGCGATCACCACCGCCGTTATTGAAATCACGGCGTGGTTTGTCCTCGCGGGGACGTGCGGCATTAACGGTGATAGCCCGACCATCCAACTCTTTACCATTTAACTGGTCAATAGCTTTCTGG
>JARKOR010000119.1 GCA_029975625.1 Nanosynbacter sp.
GTAATTTCTCTGCTAACGGTTTCAGCATCAATCACGCTGCCATCGAGAGCGATATCTTTCATAAACTGCAGTCCAGCGGTCTTTTCCACAGGCTTCCATTTTATAACGGTGCTAATTTCGCGCAGCTGATCAAGCGAATGAGCACCAGCATACCATCCGTAAGCGACGAATGCGACAGGCTTGTCGGCCCATTCGGTAAACAGCCAATCGATTGCGTTCTTTTGCACCGCGCTCAGACCGTGGTTATACTCTGGCGATACCAATACAACCGCATCGGCACCCGTCACAAGTTCACTCCATCGACGCACGGTTTCATCAGTAATCTCGTAGTTCTCCGCCGAAGGTGGCGTTGCGCCATTATAAAACGGCAGGTTGAGCTCGCCCAAATCCGCCACTTGCGCCTCTTGACCCTCGCGACCTTCAATATCCGTCTTTACTAACTCGACTATTTTGTGATTGACGCTGTTTGGTCGAACGCTCCCCGTTATGATTAGTGTCTTTGACATGTTTCCTCCTTTGTCCATGAGTTATGTTAGTTATATCCACCCCAGCAGATCGCAAGGCCGCATGGTCCACGCTATAGAGCTTTTGCGTACCTTGCTTTTGCTCAATGAGCACGCCGCTGCTCACCAATTTGGCAAAATGGTGGCTTACGGTCGGCTGCGACAACGCAAGAAGCGAAGAACACGACGAAACAATCGTGCAGCTCGCGACCGGTCCGCCCGCATTGGCAATTTTCTTGACCATGCCAAGCCGTACCTCATCGCCGAGCGCCCGATATATCGCAACTGGGTCTGTCTTATGAAGTGTCATATATTCTATTATATAGAAGTATTTATATATTTCAATGTTTTTGTGAATCTTTTCCGCATTTTGTCGTAAAACGCTCAATATGACAACCGAGGAATTACCTGTCGTCTTTTGACGTGTCGGTCTTATCCTTCACCTTGTCGAGGACTTCGTTCACCTTGTCGCCAGCCACTTTTTTGATATTTTCCGCTTGGTCTTTCACATTACCGGCGATCTGGTCGGCCTTGCCCTTTGCCTCAAGCTTCTGGTCTCCCGTTAGCTTGCCCGCAACCTCTTCAGCCTTGCCCTTGATTTTGTCACCTAGTCCACTCATGGAATACTCCTTTCGTTACTGGTTATGTATATTTACTATACCACAAAGACTCCTCTGGTGACAGCCACAGCCAGTGTGGGTAAGCCGCCAAAATTCATAATCATACGCCATAATACGCAAGACCTTCGATTATACCTTGAGCGTAAAAGCCTTTTGCCAAAAAGATATTCTCATTGCCCGCCTGCAGTGCCCACCGCAGTAATTCTTCCTTTGCATTACCCACGATTATGGCTTTGTTACGTTTAAGCATCGAGATGTCGTTGGCACTGTCACCACACGCTATTATATCCTCTGCCTCTATGTGCCACCTATCCGCTAATAATCTTAGGGCGCTTCCTTTATTGACGCCTCTCGGCACGATATCGAGATATAGCCCCATCGAATAAACAACATCCACAGGATGATGCCGTAGAATCTTTTTCACCAACTCGTATGAGCTTTGGTTATTGCGTAAATAATAGCTAATTTTGAATTGACGCTGCTCCGTTTTAGGTTGCTCTTCAAGTGATGGAACGTTTAGCAATGAATGTCTTATTAACTCACTATTCCATTCGGCGACCATTGGCCAATTATCATATTTCGTTTTCCCATCTAGAAAAATCTCTGTTCCAACCGCAGTCACAAGTGCATCAGGCTCGAGAAGAGATCTCTCATTTTTCAGTTGATCATACGACTCAGGAGAACGGCCAGTAATGTAGACCAGTTTTATCTTCTGCTGATCTCGCATTCGAGAAACCAACCCATTAAATACTTGGGTAGAATTGTCATCGCCGACAAGCGTATCATCCAAATCGGTCGCCAAAAGAATCAAACCCATACATTCATTGTAGCACAACAAAGAAACTCTAAGCTCGAATATCTTTTATGACACTTTAGCTTTCATTTGAGCTCTAGGGTTGGTTCTTGAGCTTACATCAGATGAAATGACGCCAACTGTGAGCACTCATACACCCGACGCTCGACTTTCTTCGAGGAATTTTTGAGCGTTTCTGG
>JARKOR010000120.1 GCA_029975625.1 Nanosynbacter sp.
TTGACGGGCAGACGTACCCTGTTCGTGTTGAGTACTTTCTCCAGGGAGGTGCTCAGGGTTGTAAGCTTAATAACGTGGCAAACGGGCCTATGAATGGATTTTCTGGCACGGGATACTCTACGACCGTAGACGATCGAACTATATGCTGGGTGATGATAGCCGCGTAAAATTGCTCCTATATAAATACAGCTAGGGCACGTGTACTTTTCTCTTGACACCAACCTCGGGGGGGGGTACTATGAATACATGAATAAAAAAGCTCAAGGTTTCACCATAGTAGAATTACTCATAGTCATTGTCGTTATAGCAATCCTCGCTGCAATATCTATTGCAGCTTATACGAACATCCAACAAAGAGCTAAGAATACCGCTATCATAAACGCTGCAAGTCAATCACTCAAGATGATAGAGGCGTATATAGCGGCAAATGGGACGTATCCAACGAAGGGTAATGCGTGTATTACTGTGGACTCTGGGTGTAGGACGGTGGCTGACGGTGACGCTGTGATTAGCGCGGATTCAACTTTTAATACTAGAATGGCGACCATAGGTACGCTACCGAAAAGTATACCAACCGAAGGTAACCGCTGGCACGGAATTACCTACAGCTATAAAGCGACGGCTACATTTAATGGCGAGTCGCAACCTGGCGTTATTATCTATCATTTGTATGGTCAAAATCAGCAATGCGGCCTGCCTAATGTCATGCGGTACATTGGAACAGAGACGTACGACACCTCGCCTTCTGGGTACTTTAGCTCTGATAGCGATCTCAATAAAACATCATGTCGCATCTCCATCCCCGGTCCAGCACACTCTTAGCGCGCGACGACCACCTGAAAACAAACGATTTCCAATTTGTTTGCGCGTTGGCCCATTTTAGCGTACAATTAAGGTAAGTCCATATAGCTGTGGACGGTCTGAAAATTTATAAACTTTTGATATATACGAGCGTACAAACGCATGACTGTACAAGTAGACGAGACAAGATTAGAACCGAAGTCCTAGGAAGCATCGGTTAGGTTTCTGTACGCCCGAAAGAAAGGAACAACATGATAGAAATAATAATTGCTGCTCTGGTCGGTATTGGTGCTGGCGCGGGTGGTTTTGTGGGGTATCAGCGTACTAAACAGACTCGCGGCAAAAATAAGATTGAACAAGAAATCGCAAATGCCAAGACAAAAGCGAGCGATATCGTCCTAAAGGCAAAAGACGAAGCCTTGCGGATTGAGAACGAGCGGCGTAAAGAAATGCAAAAGACGGAAAATCGGTTGGCGGACCGAGAAAAGTCACTCGATCATAAGCTCGACGAACTTGACAAGCGGGCTGAAAAACTGCGTGCGCAAGAGGATGAGGTAGAAGGGCTGAAGTCGGAAATTCGTGATATTCGCACGAGGCAGCAAGAGAAACTAGAGAAGATTGCAGGACTCAAGAAAAAAGATGCCGCCGAAAAGCTCATGCAGATGACCGAACGGGATATCAAGAATGACCTTGTCGGCTTGGTGTCAAAATTACAACATGACGCAGCGGATGATGCCGAAGAGCGGGCGCAGATGATTCTTCTTACGGCTATGGAACGTATGAGCGGTGACGTAACAGCGGAGCGTACCGTGACGGCCGTGAAGCTCGAGGACGACGAGATGAAAGGGCGTATCATTGGTAAAGAGGGGCGTAATATTCAGGCTTTACAGCGTGCGACTGGCGTGGATATCATGGTGGACGACACGCCTGGCATGATTATTCTCTCGAGTTTTGACCCAATTCGACGACAGGTGGCGCGGATTGCCCTTGAGATGTTGATGAAAGACGGGCGTATTCACCCTGCGCGCATTGAAGAAGTGGTGGCAAAAGCCGAAAAGCAAATTGAAAAAGAGGTGAAACAGGCAGGGGAGGACGCGATGCGCGAAACAGGCGTGGTCGGAATTCCGAAAGAAATGCTACAACTTCTTGGAGAGCTGAAGTTCCGTACTTCGTATGGGCAGAACGTGCTGAAGCATAGTACCGAGATGGCGCAAATGTCCGGGATGATTGCGGAAGAAATAGGCGCGGACGTGAGGATTACGAAAAT
>JARKOR010000130.1 GCA_029975625.1 Nanosynbacter sp.
ACGCCAGAAATGGTGGAAAAAATAGCCTAAATAGGCTGATTCGATTGTTTGCGGGAAAAAAATCGGCCCAGATCCGCGAAATTTTAATCAGCGAGTCAGCTTGGGAAGAAATGACCTGCTTATTCGCACCTTCCCTAAAACACCACTCTGGGTGTGCATCATTTAGCAATTCAGCCATTTTGCGCTTAGTCATCCCCCGCCCTTCATAGCGTTGCCGGAGAATGCAAATCAATCCTGGATGCTCTGCCAGCACCTCACTTATGACTCGATCAATACATAACGCCTCTGCATCAGTACAATGCGCCAGCCAGCTCTTTTGCTTGCCGTTGATCATCTCTCGCAAAAACGCTTCCAGCTCAGCTTTCTCTATTCCCGCTTTTTTCATTCTGCGCAGGGCTTCATTAATGGCTGTTTTCGTCAGTTTTTTGGATGCCAACAACTGATTGAACATATTCCCTGACCTGCCACCGCCAATATACGACCAGCGCCCCCACATACGTAGTTTTCCCTGAATCCAGACACTTTCCAGCGTGGTGAGGCGAAGGTGTTCTCCGCTTTTTCCTGTATTCGTTGGGTAAATCATAAATGACCTTTCTTTCTCCAGATTTCTTGTGTGCGAAAAACCCCTTCAGCATGCATCAGGCGCAATTCTTCTTTGGTGTAATCGCTGGTTTTTACCCGCCCGTCGATTAGATCGTGGCATGAGCTACAGGCTATCGCCGCCTGCATATCGTGTGGTTTTGTCGCTGTTCCGCACGTCCCCGCCAGCCTGTAATGCGCCAGCACAGAGGTTTCGGGATTGTGATTGCAGTAGCCAGGGATTCTGATCTGGCACATCTGGCCTTTAGCCGCTTTACGTAAATTCACCATTACGCAAACTCCAGTAGTTGTGCGGCCACATTTTCAACTTCCTCCTGAGAGGAGAATTTACGGAACAGAATCCAGTTCCACAGCACATTCAGTACAGATTTATAAACCTGCTGAAACTCGACTTCGTCCATATTCGCAAAAGCGATGGATTTTGCCCGACGCCCACGGCTACCGTCCGGATAAATATGCTCGGTGTAAAATCCGGCCTGAATGGTTACCCACTCGCGGAAAGCCTCAAACGACTTTAGCAACGCCGTATCCCGGGTTCTACGAGTCGCAACGGTGTTAAGGTATTGCTCTGCGGCATCACTCAGGGCTGGCGTGTGTTCCCGACCAACTGATTCGCACAGGTAATCAGCTATGTACAGTTGCATGTATGGTAATGCGGCCATAATTGCCCCGTATGATGCTGCCCGGTGGCTTAGAATAAGCACAAACAGCATGGAAACTTTTGCTTAATGAACAATGACAGAATCGTCGGAAGAACCGCCGCCGCTGAAATGCGCTTTCCGGTAAACGGCTTGGACTGCATCATCATGCGCATCAATTGCCGTACTTAACGCTTCCTGCGCCGCCAGTAATGCACGGCGTTCCAGGGTATCGAAGATGCAGAGTCGGTGACGCAGCTCGCGCGGAAGGATTGCCAGAATTGCTGGGATCAGCTTCTGAATTTTTTCTCTTTGCGTTTTCGTTTCACCTTTCAACCAACGGTGATAGATATTCTGCTGATTGTTCCAGTCCTTGCCTGGAACCAGGGGCAATTCGCCGCCCCCCTGGCGCAGATATTCTTCAGTAATTGCATTGGCTACCCATGCCTGCCCTTTTTCGGCTGCTAGGGCAAACAACACTGATTCGATGTGCTCATGCTTGATTTTCATGAATCATTTGCCTCTTGATGTTTCAGGTATGATCAAATGAGGATTTGTTACTGTCATTTAGTTGCTTCACTGACATATTCTGCGAACAACATGCCGAACGTCGTAAATATGACCAGTCAATATCAGGACGAAGTTCTTCTCACAGAACCTCACCTCTTGTTGCACGTTCAATTGCTGGACATCTCTCGGCAGGCAATTGACGTACCCCTTTGATCCATTGATTTACGCTTGGAGGTGATACACCTAAAAGCCTAGCCATTGCTGATTGCCCACCGACAACAGCACAAGCTTGCTTGAATGAATAGTTCTCTTTTTTCATCGAATGAACTCCAAAAACACACAGAAATATTAGGCGACGCCTAACGCAATTGTCAATAGGCTGTGCCTAATGCGGTAAGAGTAGGGATTGCCTAATGTAATGCGCATAGGAGAATATTAAGCAATGCTTAGTGGTAAAGACTTAGGCCGAGCGATAGAGCAGGCCATTAACAAAAAAATCGCATCGGGATCCGTCAAATCAAAGGCGGAGGTCGCACGCCACTTCAAAGTCCAACCACCATCAATTTATGACTGGATTAAGAAAGGCTCTATAAGTAAAGATAAACTTCCAGAATTATGGCGTTTCTTTTCTGATGTTGTTGGTCCAGAGCATTGGGGGCTTAACGAATACCCCATACCAACCCCCACCAATTCAGATACAAAAAGTGAACTTTTAGATATAAACAACCTTTATCAAGCAGCCTCTGATGAAATAAGAGCGATTGTAGCTTTCCTGTTATCTGGAAATGCTACAGAACCAGATTGGGTTGACCACGATGTTCGCGCCTATATAGCAGCGATGGAAATGAAAGTGGGTAAGTATCTGAAAGCTCTAGAATCTGAACGGAAAAGCCAGAACATCACAAAAACTGGAACTTAAACTTATATGGTCTGACGGAAAACTCCTGGATTCCGTTATTTAACCCCCCCATCACTTTCTGCTGTCGCCATCACCTATTAGGTTACGCTCAAAACATTAGGCATAGCCTATTGACAATCAATTAGGCATTACCTATAGTTCCAGCATACCACCCACCCCGCCCCACAGAACGCCGGGCAATACTTCGAGTTACCAGGCAGTGGTAAGGGGTTAAGTAGCCAGCCCGAGGCGTATGAACATGACGGCGGGATTCAAATTTTGCAGTGCAGCAGTTAGTTCCGCCACCCGGCGTTAAGGGGAGAGATAAGATGGTGCATTACGAAGTAGTTCAGTATTTGATGGATTGTTGCGGTATCACTTACAACCAGGCTGTGCAGGCTTTACGCAGCAACGACTGGGATCTCTGGCAGGCAGAAGTCGCTATACGTAGCAACAAGATGTGAGATTCGCAAAATGCAAAAAATCGACCTCGGCAACAACGAATCCCTGGTGTGCGGCGTGTTCCCCAACCAGGATGGAACGTTCACTGCCATGACGTATACCAAAAGCAAAACATTTAAAACCGAAACTGGTGCGCGCCGATGGTTGAAGAAGCACACAGTAAGCTAACGATTAAAACGTCTACTCCTGCTGTTCCAGAATAACTTCATAAAATGGGAGTATTTTTCGGTGACGAGATAATAAGAACAGTTTGCGCTATCACTCTGATGTTGAATGATGCCCTTCCGTTCTAATTTTTTCATAACCGGGTTACGGCAAGGAGAAGTGATAATAAGATTTCCTGTTTTAAGGAAATCTTTAAATACAGCGATTTCTTTCTCAGATAAACGAAGCAATACTCGTTGCTCTGGTAGTAATGAATAATGCTTTTGAATATGTGCTCGCAATCTTGAGAAGGAAATGGCGACCACGAAAGAAAAGGCAAAAACGATAATCTGAAAGAGCCAAGGTATTTCAGTATAAGCGTTGAATGCGACAGTAAACTCTTTCGGTATCAGCCAGAGAGTGAGACCAAAAATGATAATCGTATACATAAGTCTTTCGAGTGGCTCGTTAGCAAAAAGTTTCAACAATGGAGTAAATACATCCAACATATCAATAACTCTCAACTGTAAGGGTATTGAAATGTTAACACAAGCTCTCGCTGTAGGGGTATAGCCGAGACCACCGAAGCCCGGAGGTGGTGAAATAAAACCGGGCACAACACGAAGGCGCATTTCCGATATCCATAAAGAGTCGGTCTTGTCTGTTAAATTTAAATGGTGGGAGTGCGCCTCCGGTTGTAAATAACGACATTGCTGTGTGTAGTCCTGGCGGCATCAGTTTTTTTCTTGAAGTTCGGCTGATGTCCGCCCTTTTTAAAGTGAATTTTGTGATGCGGTGAATGCGGCTAAGCGCACGTGGCACAGTTAAAAGTCATGTTAGTCCTTATTGGTTTGGGTGGGAAAGCCGACTGTAATTGTTAACTGGTTGCAGTCACCTGGAGGCACCAGGCACCGCATCAACAAAGTTCATTTGTAAAAATGGAGATAATTATGATTGCACATCACTTCGGAACTGATGAAATACCACGTCAGTGTGTGACTCCTGGCGATTATGTTCTTCATGAAGGCCGGACATATATTGCCTCGGCAAACAATATTAAAAAGCGAAAACTATATATTCGTAACCTGACCACAAAAACATGCATTACTGACCGCATGATTAAAGTCTTCCTCGGTCGTGATGGTTTACCTGTAAAGGCGGAGTCATGGTGATGACTAAGAAAATAAAATGTGCTTACCACCTTTGCAAAAAAGACGTTGAAGAAAGCAAAGCTATTGAAAGAATGCTTCACTTCATGCACGGGATTTTATCAAAAGACGAACCGAGAAAATATTGCAGTGAAGCTTGTGCCGAAAAAGACCAGATGGCACATGAACTTTAATTAATTGACTATTCGAAACTGAATTTATGCCAGAAATGGCAGGTATTCGCTCAACCTTAATTAAGGAGAAAAACATGATTACCAATTATGAAGCCACTGTTGTAACTACCGATGACATTGTTCACGAGGTGAATCTGGAAGGAAAGCGCATTGGCTACGTAATTAAAACAGAAAATAAAGAAACCCCATTCACTGTGTTTGATATCGATGGTCCATCAGGCAACGTAAAAACACTTGATGAAGGTGTCAAAAAAATGTGCCTGGTGCATATCGGAAAGAATCTGCCCGCAGAAAAAAAAGCCGAATTTCTGGCAACTCTAATTGCAATGAAATTAAAAGGTGAAATCTGAAAGAAATAGCCTGCGTATGGCGCAGGCTATGAACAGTGTGTATCCGGCAAGATCATTCACTGAACAAAACGAATTTTAATCTGAGTTGAGGTTAAAAAACAATGAGCACAAAACCACTCTTCCTGTTACGGAAAGCGGGTAATGACTCCAACTTATTGATAGTGTTTTATGTTCAGATAATGCCCGATGACTTTGTCATGCAGCTCCACCGATTTTGAGAACGACAGCGACTTCCGTCCCAGCCGTGCCAGGTGCTGCCTCAGATTCAGGTTATG
>JARKOR010000140.1 GCA_029975625.1 Nanosynbacter sp.
GATTTGGCTGAGCTGAACTCAACGGAGCTGCAATGCTATGCAGGGGTATTTCAATCGTCAGCATCATGCGGTGAGGTGGCGGAAGGAGCGGGTAGCTACACGGTACAACTGACTAATATTGGTAATGGGCAGGGCGCGACCGTCGCGCTCGGTTTTGAGCCGGGTACGTTCAAAGTGTATGAGCCGTCACTTTGGGAGAAGATTGTGCAGTGGTGGGTGGTAAAAGAGATAATCGTTGTGTGCCTGTTTCCGGTCATCCTTATTTTACTCATACTCTCGTATTTCAAGTGGGCGGGGAGAAAAAAAGAACTTAAGCCGATTGCCCCAGAGTATATTCCACCAAACGATGCCAGCGTGACCGTGGCAGCAACACTTGGTGCGCCGTACGGGCTCATACGGGGTTCGGTTCAGACCGCGCAGCTGATAGATTTAGCAGTCAGGCACTACATAAAAATTTACGAGACGCAACCGAAAAAGTCATTCTTGCAGCCGGCGAAATATGAGATTGAAGTGCAGCAAGATTTAGGAAACTTGCGGGCGGAAGAGCGAGAGGTAGTTTCGGATATGGGGCTCAACCAGGTGGGTTCCAAGATTGATTTAAGCACGCTACGATACAATACGGCATACGCGGCGCGGGCGGTTGATGATCATGAAAAAGTTCAGAAACTTGTTGATGGCACGTATGGTTTACGCGAAAAGAATCCGGAGTTCAAAACGCGCTTTCGACGGCGTGCTATTTGGCTGCTGCTACTCGGCGCGGTGCTGTTGTCGCCAACATTCGCTCTACTATCTCTCATTGCGTTCATATTGTCATTTGGCAAGGTGTTAAGCGACAAGGGCCTGGCATTACGCCGCTATCTTGAAGGCTTGAAGTTATATATCGGCGTCGCCGAGACGGAGCGGCTAAAAATGCTTCAAAGTCCGGAAGGGGCGGCTAAAGTAGGCATAGTTGACGGAACCGATGAAAAGAAACTCGTAACCTTGTATGAACGAGTCTTGCCCTACGCAATATTGTTCGGCCAAGAAAAAGAATGGAGCAAGCAACTTGGTAGATATTACGAACAATCCGGTTCAGCGCCCGATTGGTACAGTGGCACGGGCGCCTTTAATGCCGCTCTGTTTGCCTCAAATATGAGCAGCTTTAGTTCATCGGCGGCGAGCGTGAGTGGTTTCTCTTCATCGTCTGGCGGCTCATCGGGCGGTGGATTCTCCGGTGGCGGCGGAGGCGGAGGCGGCGGAGGCGGCTGGTAAGTTATTATGACATGGTGGCAGGCAGTTATTTTTGGAATTATTGAAGGCGTGACGGAGTTTTTGCCGGTTTCTTCGACGGGGCATTTGACGATTGCCGAAAAACTGATGGGTATGTCGCTTGATGATCCGTCGATTGTGGCGTTTACGGCGGTCATACAGATCGGGGCGATTGTCGCGGCAATTTTATATTTTTGGAAAGATATTTGGCGGGTTGTCGTAGCGTGGTGGGTTGGTCTGTGGCACAAACAAGAGCGCAAAAAGTTTGACTATAGGTATGGTTGGGCGATTATCATTGGCTCGTTGCCGATTGCCATTATTGGGCTGTTGTTCAAGGATGAA
>JARKOR010000149.1 GCA_029975625.1 Nanosynbacter sp.
GCTGTTTTTTGAAAATCTTAGGTCTGACGGTAAGGTTGTTCAGCTCATTCAAAGTCATACATCAGGGCAAAAGTAGCCCTAACCCCGGAGGTTTGACTCAGGTATGTCAGGGTTAAAAAACCAATTAACAAAACGCACAACTCGCTGGATTATAGGGGCGATTGCTGTGGTTGTAGCCGCAGTTGCTATTGTTGGCTATGGCGTGTGGGCTAATCAATCGGTGGTCGAGCGGCAGTTTATTCACGAAGCTGAGTTTCCTATATATGCCCCGAGAAGTGCGCCAAAAGGGTTTACGGTAGAGAAAGGGCAAACACAGTTGAATGGCGAGGTGTTAAGTTATGTGCTCATCAATCAGGCGACGAATAAACAAATCACTGTAACTGTCCAGCCCAAACCAGGTAATTTTGATATGTCTCAGATGACTAAGGGCGGCTCGGTCGAAAGTGTAACAGTTCAGCTGGGGATACTTTATAACTTGTCGGCGGGTGGCTCAACCCGTTTTTTGCTGAACACCGGTGATACGTTGATCTTTATGACATCACCGGAGAGCGTCGATACGGAAACAGTGACGAATCTTGCGAATAGCTTAACTCGATTTGATTAGTATTATTTATTGAACTATCTGTAGCATACCGAACGATTTTTCTTTAGTCGTTACGTTTTCACTGGCAGTACCGGATTTCATACGTAACTTCAAATTGCCAGTCTGGTTGCCGGTCTGAATATACCCTTCCATGGTTGAGGTGAACGAGTTACTGTTGGTGCCCGCAACGGCGTCAGCATCACCCACTCCACAGTACGATCCGAGGCTCGGATTGGCGGTTGTCGAGGTAATAGCGGTGGTGTTAACGCACCAGTTGTTCATGGTGACGTTTTCTGGGGTGGTTACGCCGAAGCCGACGCCGGCCGTATTGCTGTCCGCCTCATGAATAATAATGAATTTGTAATAGTACTTCGTGTTTGCCGCTAGTTCAAACGTCATATCTTCCACGTCAACCGGAGTAAGGGAGTCCGTTGTGGTGTCGGTTTGGGCTAATACCGACACGGGTAGCGGAGTAATACAATCTCTCCACGCATTGTCTTCGTAGCAGCGGAACTTAGCTAGTGATTGATTGTAGTACATTGCACCGTTCGTTCCTGTTGGATCGCTCTCGCCGGTTTTTGTGTCGAGCACAAGGAGAGTAGCGATGTCATCTGTCTTACCAAGAGTAATGCGGTTGTTTTGTGTATCAACATTGAGCACGGAGTCGCCCGATGTGTTTTGAACTTGCAGCGCCACGTCACTATCTTTCTTAACCGTAACCGACCCATCGACTGAGGTATCTTGACCAAGATTGATTGACGTAGCGTTATTTCCGCCAATCACGAGCTCTCCCGCTTCGGCGCTATCGATATTGCTAATATGCAGGTCGCCTTGCACGGTCGTCGTCGAACCGCTATTACCTAAAGTAATCGTCGTTGCATTTTCACTACCAAGCGCAATCGAGCCGTTATTGCCCGTACCGGTGTCAATCTGAACATTCCCCGCGTCGCCGTTTATGTTGGTTGCGTTGCCTCCCTGAAGTATGAGGTCGCCTCCACTATCACTGCCCGTTCCTGCCGAAATGGTTAGACTGTTTCCCGCTCCTTCTGATACTTTGCCCATCGCAATGCTCTTATCTGAGCCTCCGCCAAGGGTGATGTTCCCGCTATTGTTTATCGTAAACATATCGTTGCCGCTCGCCTGCAACTGGACAAGGTTGCCGGAGCCGGTCTTATCGATAAAGACACTTGAGTTGTTCGAGCTATCGGTTTGTTTTCCTTGCCCTAGTTGTACTAATTCGTCAGCAGTTTTGCCGCCGACCGCGCTTGAATTCAATGCGTATGGGGTAGCGGTAAGCTGAATGCGAGGTGTCATTTCACTGTCCCAATCTGGCGTTGTCTGGCTCCTGTCGCCGACACTCATAGTGAGCCATAGATTGTCGCCCCAATTAATCGAAGTTCCGAAGGCCGTTTGGGAGCCAAGCCTGACGCTCAGATAGCCGTTTGTTACCTGAACGCGAAAATCCTGGCCATCTGAAGCGCCATTAGTGTCGATGTAAGTTTCTGACCAGAGGGCCGACCCGCCTGATTCTTGGCCGTAGATACTGAAACGAAGGTTGTATAACCCATCGGGAACAACACCTCCAGAGGCACTTCTTAAGCGAGCCGTAAAGGTGATAGTCTTGTCGGTGTAGGGTGCTGCGGTGGAGTTACGAACAAGAATTATTGTTGTAATAAAAACAACAATAAGCAATCCTAGGCCTATTACTTGCATAATATGCCACAGCGAAAACCGAGACGATAAACGTGACCACACTGTCATTATGGATGTTTTTACCCCTGTTAGGGTTATATGATATTTGTTTCACTCATGACGTGTGGTGGTCCATCAAAGCTTGTGTTTATAGTAGCATGGAAGCGACATTTTCTGCAATAGTTTTATGGCACTTTTTATGCTACAATAGACCCAATCACGTGGTGGGGCGCGGTTGCACCTCACACTACTCGAAAGGAACGCTTATGAATCTGTCGTGGGCCGATATTCAGAGAGACTGGAAATCTCCTCCGAATATCGTTAGCTACCTTCGGCTGGCTTTGGTGATACCGGTCTGTTGGCTCGTGTTGACACCTGGCTTGACCGGCTGGATTGGTTTCTGCCTGTTTGTCGTAGCCGTCGCTACCGACAAGCTCGATGGTTGGCTAGCAAAGCGCAATGACGGAAGGTGGATAACCAAACTGGGCAAGGTTATTGATTCTTACGCCGATAAGATTCTTATAGGGTCAACGCTCATTGCTGTTATTGCTCGGACGACCGACCCTCGTCTCGGCGTGGTGGTTGCCACGGCGGTAATAGCTGTGCGAGAAGTAGCTGTTGTCTATGTCAAGACGAGACAACCGGTTAAGTCGGCGGCTGAGGCTGGCCGCTTCTCGATGGTTGCCCAGAGCATCGCCGTGGCACTTTTGGTTCTTCCTCCCGTCTTTAACGAGCAGGGAGGGGTGGCCATGGCCGTATTGTGGCTTGCGGTCGGTGCGTCACTCTGCTCTGGCTGGGTGTATGTGGCCGAGTGGCGCCACAATAAGGTAGTGTGAGAATCTCCCCGCACCAGTAACGGTGCGGGGAATCTCATATTGCTAGATATGTCCCCGGTGGATTTTATAATTCGTTGACCTCTTTTGTGGTACAATAAGGATAAGTATTTAAGAGAGGGAGTAGGGCGAAAAGTGAGAACGGTACGCGGGGTTGTGATGACTATGCTGGGGGTAGCCGTTTTTTTGTTACCCGCGGGCGTGCTAGCGGCTGATTATGGAGGCGGAAGCGTTCAGGGGTATTCGGCCGACAAGGCGATTGATTTTGGCACAATCGTGGAATTAACAGGGGAGAACTCCAATCGCGTGATGGTCTCTACGCAAGACCGTTTGCAGAATATGTTCGGCGTGGTAGTTGACCCGCAGCAGTTATCTGTTCGTCTTTCGGCTGGCGAGCTTGAGAATGAAACATTTGTTGCGGTTTCGGGAACGTATAATACTCTTGTGAG
Source organism: Nanosynbacter sp. (assembly GCA_029975625.1). Lineage (GTDB taxonomy): Bacteria > Patescibacteriota > Saccharimonadia > Saccharimonadales > Saccharimonadaceae > Nanosynbacter. The sequence goes on from JARKOR010000149.1 coordinate 3,558, forward strand.
TACGCAAAATGGTGCTATTCAACAGGGTGATTACGTAACGTTGTCTGCGATCAACGGCGTAGCAATGAAAGCGGGAACTGAAGAACCTACCGTATTTGGGCGCGCAGCAACCAATTTTGATGGTACAGGGGTGGTACTTGGTACGACAACTATTAAGGATGAACAAGGAAACGCGAATCAGAGTGTTAAGCTCGGTTCAATACCCGTGACGATCGACATTAAGCGTAATCCGAACGAAAAATCAACGAAGGCCAAGGTGCCCGAGATGCTTGAGCGAATCGGTCAGGCGATTGCCGAAAAAGAAGTGAGCGCGATTCGTATCTATATCAGTATGGGCATCGCGGCGGTGAGCTTGATTGCGGCAATCATGGTGATTTATTCGGGAGTGAGAAATAGTGTCATATCTATCGGTCGCAACCCAATGTCAAAGAAATCAATCTTCCGGGCGCTCATAGAAATTATTCTAACGAGTTTGCTCATTTTAATTATTGGGCTATTTGCGGTATATTTGTTATTGAGGTTATGATTATGAAAAGGGTGGGGATTACACGTGGGATTATTTAAGAAGAAACAATCGCGAAAGCCAAGAGAGCCAAAAAAACCGGCAGCAGAAGAGGCGGCCGGTGTGGCCGACGAGGTTTTTACCGAACAATATCGCGAAGAACTCAGAGCGATGGGTCGTGAGCATTTCAAGAAGATTTTGTCCGATAGCTCGAGCGACTTAAAGCGGGATGTTGACGTTATTTTGGAGCAATTAACCGGAACGTTACGGCGGCATATGGCAAGCCAGCTAGACCTCGCAATTACACGGGTGAATAACGATATTTCAAACCAACTAAAAGAGCAGATGATCGAATATAATCGCGTCTCAAGCGAGGCGCAAGAACTGGTTATTCAATCACTCAGCCGTAATGCCCAAGTGGTTCACGAAAAATACCAACAAATGTCGTCAAATTTACAACAGGTTGTGGCAAATCAAGAAGTAATGATGGTTGGGGTGTTTCAGGATAATCAATCTCGGGTAGCTGCTGTCCAATCTGAACAAGATAAGGCTCTTGAACAACTCAAATCAAGTATAGCTGAAGCAAAGCGTCAGTCCGACGAAGCGGTACAACAACTCAAGCACAATGCCGAGGAGCAGTCGCGTATGTTGAACGAGATTTACCAGCAAACTTCCGGCAGCGCATCGCAGATGAAGCAGTCGCAGGCGGAAGCAATTGAATCGCTCCAGAAAACCGTGAGCTCGCTTCAGGAGCAACATGGACGCTTGCAGCAAATGATTGACGAGTCAATCACGAAGCAAAAAACAATGGCAACTGAACTAATTAACGAACACATGGCTCGAATAATTGAACACTACCTGATTGGCGCTTTGGGTGAGCGATCGGACCTCACGAAGGATTTGCCGAATATTTTAGAGAAAATGCAAGAACATAAACAAGCAATGATGGACGATATGACCCTATGAGCCAAAATGACACGCCATATATCTTGCCGCCAAGTTTGGCAACGCAGCGTGACTTGCGCCGATTGATCAATGAGGTTGAGCATATTGATAATGCGCTGGTTTCATCAGGTATTCAACAACGAACCGGGCACCAGTCGGATGACGGTATTGTGATGTCAAATCAACTAGGCGACTTTATGGCGGCGAATAAATTAGAGTTTGGTGATTCTCACTCCCGCACAGAACTAATTGCGAGTTTGCGGCGGCTCAAAGACACCGCGCCAGTCGTGCACGTGACATTTGCAGCGAGCGCTGGACATGAAGAGCTCGCAAAACTGGTTGACTGGGTGCGTCAGTCGGTACATCCTCAGGCGGTGCTGGCGATTGGCTTACAACCTGAATTGATTGGCGGGGCATATATTCGCACGACAAACCACGTGTTCGACTTGAGCGTTCGTGCTGAACTTGCGGGTGGTCGTCATATTATCGTTGAAGAATTGGAGGCACTCAGTGGAGCAGCCTAACAAACAGTTCGAAACACTGGTCGCTTCGGGTAATCCTGTTGGGGAAATAATTGGTATTGACTCATTTATGGTAAAAGTAAAGGGGCTTTATCCAACAAATGTGCATGCAGTCGTGCGGTTTGATGATGGCACGCGAGGGTATGTCCATCATGTTTACGAGGATTTTGTGGTTGTCATGAAGCTTGACCCGACACCACTCAAAGTAGGTATGGTGTGCGTAATCGAAAACACGCAGCTACTCACAAAAGTAGGTAAAAGCTACATCGGTCGGGTAATAAACGCATTCGGCGAGCCAATTGACGGCGAGGGTCCAATTCAACCAGACATGGAGTGGGAGGTTTTTTATGACGCGCCGATGCTTTATGAGCGAGAATTGGTTGATACTCCAGTTGAGACGGGCGTGACAATTCTTGATCTTGAATACTCCCTTGCCCGCGGGCAGCGTATGGCGATGTTGGGGGATAGTAAGGTTGGCAAAACGGCGCTTGCGGCACAGGTGGCTATCAATCAGAAAAATACGGACATCACGGTTATTTACGTACTGATTGCCAAGCGCCAGCGTGACGTTGCGGAGTTAGTGAACAATCTAAAGAAAAATGATGCGCTTAAGAAAGCCGTAGTGGTCGTTACTAATTCATTTGAGTCGCTCATTCTTACTTATCTAGTTCCTTATATTGGCGCGGCGCACGGGGAATATTTTTGGCATCAATGTAACATGGACACTTTGGTGATTTATGACGACCTAACGGCGCATGCTCAGGCATATCGCGAAATGTCACTCATTGCGGGCGTGTCGCCAGGCCGCGACTCATATCCGGGTGATATGTTCTATACTCACTCGAGCCTTCTTGAGCGAGGAGGTAAAACGGAAGCAAATCACGCGAGTCAAACACTCCTTCCGATTATTTATGCTCCAGGGGGCGATATTACGGCCTATTTGCCAACGAATGTTATGTCTATCACGGACGGCCAGTGGATTCTGGACGGTCAGATATTTAGGGATACGATGCGCCCTGCGGTCAGCACTGGTTTGTCTGTAACGCGCGTGGGCGGAGTGGGGCAGAACTCACGTCAGAAGGCCTTGGCTGATTTGCTTAATCGCACCTTAGCGGGCTATCGCTCCGCTGAGGAATACGCGCATTTTGGTACGGAACTCTCGCCGGACGCGCAGGCCGACTATGATAAGGGTAAGGTGCTTTTCAAGCTCATGAATCAAGCAATTGGTGAAATATATAATTTCGTGGAACAACAGTTTTTAATGAGCATCGTGCTTCATAGTAAGCCGGAAGAAATTATTAATGTTGATCTGCTCAAGGAAAAGGTACACGGCTATGCCTCGCGCCTGCACGAGGAAGGGAAAGAGCTTAAGGGTAATTTCGATGAACTGTGCGCCGAGCTTAAGGCGGAAGTCGTGACAATTGATGAAGTGAAAAAAGCGGCTCTCGAAAAGCAGGCAAAGATTGAGCTAGAGAAAAAGCGCCAAGCGGAAGAAGCAGCCAGAGCAGCGGCTGAAGCCAATGGTGCGGACGAGTCACCGAAGGAGGGCGCGTAAATGCGTCGTCCGTTAGAGATTAAGGCAGAGGAGGCGTCAGTTCGATCTGTTGTAAGTTTAACATCAGCCCTCGAAAGCCTAAGTAGTATGCAAATTGCTAAAACGAAAAATAAGGTTTTAATTAGCAACCAGTTTTTCGACGAGGTATGGAATATCTATAAGCAGATTCGTGTTGATGTGTTGTTTAACTTTGGGCGCGCACCGGAGGAAAAGCCGATTAATAAGGAACTGCTCATTTTGATCACTGCAAAAGCTGGTTTGAGTGGCGACATTGATCAGCGATTAATCCGTAAATTCCTTGAGCGCTATGACGAGGCAAAACATGATGTGCTTGTCATAGGCTACCACGGTGCTCTTAAGTTGAAACAGGCACATATTAGCTATGATTATTATTTTGACCTGCCCGAGCAAGACTATATTAACGTGGATCCCTTGATGGATATTATTCGTAAATATGCGCGTAGCCGTATATTTTACCAAAATTATATTTCACTAGGCCAACAGACGATTGAAGATGTGGATTTAAGCGAAGTGGTTTCGAGCAAGGGGCGGGTGGCCGATCTCGACACGGTAGGAGATAGTTTGGTGAGTGAGAAAACATATATATTTGAGCCTAGCTCGTTCGCGGTGGCGGCATATTTGGAGAATTCGATCTTGCGCCTGACCATCTCTCAGTTTATTTACGATAGTCGGTTAGCCCAGGTCGCTAGTCGTTTTCGGGCTATGTCAGCCGCTAAGGAGCGATCGGTTGAAACGGCCGGAACGCTTCATGTTGAGTATAATCGCGCCAAGCGAAACCAGGTCGATACGCGCCTAAAGGAGAGTCTGGCTGGGTTAAAAAAGATACGCGCCGAAGGAGCTGAAGTATGAGCGAACAGACAAATTACAAAAAAGGCATCGTCAGGAGCCTAAAGGGTATTGTCATTAAAGTACAATTTATTGAGGACATACCCGATGTCAACGAGATGCTGTATGTTGAGAACGAAAATGAGTCGCCTCTTCTTGTAAGTAGCCTAACGGGCGGCGACACGGCGATATGCCTGAATATTGGTGGTGATTATAGCATTCAAAAAGGCGAGACCGTGAGACGCAGCGGGCATAGTCTTGAGATTCCCGTTGGGAACGAGATGATTGGGCGTGTGTGGGATGCGATGGCTCGACCGATTGACGGAAAGCCGCAACTTGACCAAGCGGTGCTTGATAACATGATAAAACGTCCTATTTTTTCGCCGAGTTTCCAGGAAACTAGCCTCGATAATCGTCCGGATGATATCCTCGAAACGGGCCTAAAAGTGCTTGATTTCTTTACGCCGTTTGTGAAGGGTCGTAAAATCGGCATTGTTGGTGGTGCCGGTGTGGGAAAAACAGTGCTAACGATGGAGATAATTAATAACGTCGCTGAGGGATCGGGCGCTATTAGCATGTTTGCTGGTATTGGTGAGCGTATTCGCGAAGGGCACGAACTCTACAAGACTCTCGAAGACAATGATCTGCTCAAAACGACAGCCATGTTCTTTGGGCAAATGAATGAGAACCCCGTCCAACGTAGCCTAATCGGTTTAAGTGCTATTACATTAGCCGAATATTTCCGTGACGACGAGAAAAAGGATGTTTTGTTGTTTGCGGACAATATGTATCGTTATATCCAAGCCAGAAACGAAGTCTCGACTATCATTGACCAGACGCCAGCTGAGGGCGGTTATCAGCCGACTGTGTTTTCAGACGTAAAGACGTTTCAGGACCGTTTAGCCAGTAATGGCAATGGGTCTATCACTGCCCTGCAGACGATTTACGTGCCGGCTGACGACCTATCTGATCCAGCAGTGCAAATGATTCAGCACGAGCTTGATTCAACAATTGTGCTTTCGCGCGCTGTGGCTGCCCAGGGCATTCGTCCAGCGGTGGATATCTTGGCGTCGAAATCTAGCCTGCTTACTCCTGAGGTGGTCGGTGAGAGGCATTATGATCTTGCTACCCGCGCAACGGCAATCCTGCAAAAATACGAATCACTCAAGGGTATCATTGCGATTATCGGGGAGTCGGAACTTTCGGCCGAGGACCGAGATGATTATCTGAAAGCCAAAGAGCTTATTCAATTCTTTAGCCAACGGTTCAATGTTATGGAAAAGGTGACTGGCGTGCCAGGTGAGCATATTACCCGGGAACAGACGCTTGATGGGGTGGAGAAGATTATCGGCAAGGCGAAAGGGGCGCCAACAGAAGATTCTCCAGTCCCCGAACCAGCCCCGAGTGCACCGGAAACTGAGCCAGGGGAGGGATAGTGGCAGACGAAGCCCCGATACCAGTAGCTGAACCTGATGAATCCGCCAAGACAGGCGGTAAGCCCTCTATGTTCGTTAAGGTCTATGCACCGTTCCAAGTATATTTTGAGGGAGACGCCTATAGCGTCAGCGCGGTAAACGACGTCGGTCCGTTCGATATCCTACCCAAGCACCGCAACTTTCTATGCATGCTCGCGCCCTGCCAACTGGTCGTTCAGCCCGTGACGGGTAACGCCAAGAAGATTAAGATTCACCGCGCCCTCATGCACGTCAAAGCCGACAAGGTCGTGGTGTTCATGGATGTGTAAAATATAGAGTAGCGTTTTATGCTCCGGCTGGTGGTGTTTCGTTGCAATTTTCTCGGAACCCGAGCCGTCTGTACATAATTGCGGTTTGGGGACCTGTTTCTATGTTGTTCCGGGCGCTCAAGACGTACCGCTGACCATCACTGGCGTACATGTAGCAGCCTTCTTTGTTTCCGCCAAGACCATTTCCCTTGTTGGATATACTTTGTGGTAACTTCTGATCAATGTTCGGCACCCAATCTGCCTGAGCAGTACCGATATAGCAGTTTGCGTCGGTATGCACCGTAGTGAGGGCCTCGGTACCAATATTTGTGGCTGTTTTTGGATATTCGCCGTTCTTAATGTAATATATTTCGATTAATTTTTTGGACATTCCTAAGATCTGACATCCTTGCTGAGTCTCGCGCCTTAGCCGAGAAATTCGCGTAGGTGGCAAGCGTAATGGACGCCAATATACCAATTACTACAATAACTATAAGCAATTATACTATAGTGAAGCCGGTGATCTTTCTTGTCATATATAATTTTATCCCCTAATTTGTTACAAAGTAATCAAAGGCAAAAGATTGATTGCCTGGAGCCGGCGAGGAAGAGCAGATACTAAAGCCGGATTGGTCGCGATCGACGTAATACTCCGTGCGGCCTGCTCCATATCCAACGGGGCTAATAAGAACGTGAGGCTGGTTACTGAAACCTTGATTGAAATTAATACGCACCATGCAGCCGGCCTGCGGGCTATTACCGGTATTGATGTTAACCGTGCCCGTCGTGTCGGAGCCGCTAACGGAAGCTGATCCGCCGGAGCCTAGCGCGCTAACATTAACGGTTCGACTAGGCGTTGGACCAGTGAATGCAATATGATTTGGAATTTGCAAATTTGCATTTCCACTAAGTACGAGCGTCGTGACAGTAAGTTGCGGCATGGTCACTTCTCCATTAAACGTGGCGCTACCAGAAACGCTTAGGTCGCGCATCGTAGTATTGCCTTGAATGGCCGCGTTTGAGGCGACTTGGAGTGAATTCATTTGCGTATCACCAAGGTTGGTCGCTCCCGAGATAGTCAGAGTTGGCCCCTGAATACTTCCGCCAGTTTGAAGATTTCCTGCAACATTAAGATTGCCTCGCATGAGCGTTTGACCGTCAATAACAGCGTTTCCTTGGATGGTGAGTGTTTGTGAGGCGCTGCCAACCGAAGCGTCTGTGTTGGCGAGTTGTCTGAGAGCCTCTTCGGTGAGCTCTTGGCTGCCGACGACTGGCGTTACGGGCTCTTTTTTACTATTCAGGTAGGTAACAATAGTGACAGCTACGGCAACTGCGATGACAAGGAAAAACAGCAGCAAATACACATTAGCCTTGCGGAAAAAGCGTTTCAGCTTCGATGGCTGTTTTTCGACGACAGATTCAGGTTCGTCGGTGTGTGTTTCTTTTTCCTCTTCTTCAAGCTCGTCCGGAGTGCGGCTTAGGGCATCTGCTGGTGC
>JARKOR010000169.1 GCA_029975625.1 Nanosynbacter sp.
GGACTGCTCGGACAGGCTTGGGGCAGGGCGGTGAATTGGTGCTCGTTTACCCTTAGGCTGTGGCTTCTCGTCAATCGCTTCTCCGATAACATTAAACATTCGCCCTTGAGTCTCGGCGCCAACTGGTACCATAATAGGCGAACCAGTTGCCTCGACCTCCGTACCTCGGGCCAGACCGTCCGTGCTTGACAAAGCAATAGCCCTCACCGTGTGCTCATCAAGGTGTTGAGCCACCTCAAGCACAAGCGTCGCTCCATTCTTCACATGCAGAGCATCATACATAGCTGGCAAATCCGCTCCAGCATTAAACTCCACGTCCACAACCACGCCTACGATTTGTATAATTTTCCCTGTATTCTTTGCCATATGTCGCTCCTTTACATTTCCTTCTTCGCCGCTGCAATTAACCCAGCGATTTGTTTGTTCACGACCATCATCTGCCGAGAGATCTCATCATAATACGCCGTCTTCAGATAGCCAACATCACGCGATATCAATAAACAATTATGAAATTCAATTATCGACATGCTAGCCGACATAAAAAGCTGCATCTTGTCTACTACTGATTCAGTTGCGTAGCCCTTGGCAATATTTGTCGTTATTGCCACGGCTGCCTGTTGCATCTGATTTTTCAGACTAAATTGTTCCTCGGTCGGAAACACCCTCAAAAACCGATACGTCACCAACACCAATTTATGAGCCTCCAGCCAGGCCTTTGAAGTCGTAAAATTATTCATCTTTGTTCCTTGCATCACACTGCTCCCATGTTAATTATTCATCGCCTCCACGCCGCCGGAAATTTCTGCAAGCTCCTGCGTAATTGCCCCTTGGCGCGCCTTGTTCATAGCAAGCTTCAAATCGCTCACCAAATCGCTCGCGTTATCCGTCGCGTTTTTCATGGCAATCATTCGCATACTATGCTCCGACGCTCGCGCATCTAGGAGCGCCTGAAACACCATCGCGCCAACCATACGGTAGGCAACCGCGCTCAATACCTCCTCGGCATTCGGCTCATATTTTGCTTCTTCAAGGCTTACTGGTCCCTCGGCTGGATCGCTCGCCACGTCAGTTCCCGCCGGAAGAAGACGCATCCACTCGGCGGTTTGAGTCATGCTACTCATGAAGTTTGTATATACCAGCGTAACCACGTCCACTTCGTGATGTTCATACATACTTGTTGCTTGATTCAAGATAGCATGGAAGTCAATACTCGATGGGCGATCAGCCAAGTCCTCATATGTTCCCACGACCGTCGTATCTTTCAAGCGCGAAGCGAACTGTGCTGCTTTTCGGCCAACGGCAACTGTCAGGTTCTCAATACCACGCTCGTCATCTCGATTTAACAATGCCAAATATTTTTTGAATACGTTTGTATTATATGCCCCTGCCAGACCTTTGTCGGCAGCGATAAAGATAATGAGCCGCCTCCTAACCTTACGCCTCACAAACAACGGATGATTGTCTGTCGCACCATGCGCCGCCAACGTTTTCAAAAGCTCATTCGCCACAGAAACATATGGAGCAGATGCCTTCGTCGCCTCTTGCGCCCGACGCATCTTACTCGCCGCCACCAACTGCATAGCCTTGGTGATCTGCTTCGTATTGCTAACCGAGCGGATACGAGATTTCAGTTGACGAGTGCTTGACATAGGTTATTCCTCAAACCCCTTCGCTATTTTCGCGGTAATATCATCAATAACCTTGAGATGCTCTTCGGTCGGCTTGTCACCCTTGTTTAACTCGTGAATAACGTCCTTATGTTCTGCCCAGAGCCTGGTTATGACCGCTCCTTGAGCTTCTTTGATTTTCACTACCGGCACTTCGTCAAACGCACCGCTGGTTACAGCATGAATGCTCACAAACTGCTCCCATATACTCATTGGTTGATATTGCGGCTGTTTAAGCAACTCTGTCAGGCGTTGGCCTCGATCAATTTGAGCTTTCGTCGCCTCATCCAGATCAGAACCAAACTGCGCGAAACTTGCCAGCTCGCGAAACTGCGAAAGACCAAGTTTCAGACTACCGCCAACTGACTTCACGGCTTTCGTCTGTGCGGCACCACCAACACGGCTCACACTAAGGCCGGCTGAAATTGCGGGGCGGATACCCTGGTAAAACAAATCTGTCTCGAGAAATATCTGGCCATCGGTAATAGAAATAACATTCGTTGGAATGTAGGCCGAAATATCTCCGGCTTGCGTCTCAATAATTGGCAGAGCGGTAAGCGAACCTGCGCCAAGCTCGTCAGAAAGCTTCGCCGAACGCTCCAACAGACGCGAATGAAGGTAGAATACGTCGCCCGGATATGCCTCTCGACCTGGTGGACGACGAAGCAAAAGTGACATCTGTCGATATGCGACCGCGTGCTTCGTCAAATCGTCATAGATCATAAGAGCATGGCCGCCCTTATCGCGGAAATATTCACCCATCGCCGTACCGGCATATGGCGCTAAGTACAGTAGGGAAGCAGCGTCCGATGGACTTGTCGCAACCACAATAGTCTGATCCATCACGCCCTCTTCCTTTAGACGGTCAACCAGGCGAGCGATTTTCGACAGTTTCTGTCCAATCGCCACGTACACATTCACCACGCCGGTCTTTTGTTTGGCTTGATTAATCATCGTATCTATCACAATCGCTGTCTTTCCCGTTTGGCGGTCACCGATAATCAGCTCGCGCTGGCCGCGCCCGATTGGGAACATTGCGTCAATCGCCATAATACCAGTCATTAACGGCTCATGCACCGACTTTCGACCCATCACCCCAATAGCTGGGCGCTCGACAAGCCCGCGAGTCTTCGTCTTGATGGCAGGTCCGCCATCGAGCGGTCGACCAAGCGGATCGACCACGCGGCCAAGCATTTCCTCGCCAACTGGCACATCAAGAACCTCGCCCCTGCGTCGTACTTTCGCACCGGCCTTGACGAACTCCTCGCCGCCTAAAATAACCGCGCCAATCTCATCTTCCATTAAGTTCAATGCGAACGCCTCGACAACACCTTCGTCGGTTTCAATTTCCAGGACTTCGCTATAGCCAGCCTTCGTTAACCCATGCACCCAAGCAACACCGTCGCCAACACGTATAACGATGCCTGCATCCTGCAGACCCTCCGATGTCTCGAGCCCAGCGATTGCGTCGCGCAAATCCTTAGCTAGTTCTGTCACTTCAATCTTGTTCATTTTGCCTTTCCTCTCATACCTTCCTCGACTTTAGCGCGTATATTTTTTGGGAAATAGTCCCATCAAGCTCTTGTGTCGGCGTCTCAATCCGTATACCGCCAATAAGCTCCGGCCGGACCTCTTCGCGAAGACGCACATCGCCGCCGAGCAGCTTTCTTACCGATTGCCGCACTGTTTCCGATAATGGCTTGGCCGTCTCTACCGTTGCTATTGTTATACCGGATTGCGCCAGTTGATCTTCGATATCGCGCACCAAAAGATCTATATCCCGCTCTCGACGTTCCTCAATAATAAGCGCGGCCAGCTCCTCAATAATCAACTTATCACCAATAGCCAGCCGCCCAGCAACATATCGTGCTATTTTTCGCCGAGACAGACGCATCGTCACGAGCGAGCCTCTTTCACTGCCTGTTCGATGAGCGCAGCATCCGCCTTAGTATCGACTTTTTCTTTCAGGATCGTACCGGTCGCCTCAGCTACCAACTCCAGCGTCTCGTTATATAGGGCCTTCTTCGCGGCTTCAACCTCACTGGTTATTTCACCCCGCGCCGTCTCAATTAACGCGTTCGCTCTATCAGCAGCCTTCGTGTGCGCCGTCTCAACAATATTAGTAGCCTCGTCGCGTGCCGTCGTCACGATATCTGTCGCTTCTTTTCGAGCCTCTTTTAGAAGTTTTGCGGTTTTTTCCTCGGCTGCCTCAGCCTCTTTCTTAGCCGACTGAGCTAGTTCAGCGCTCTCGCGAATCTGGGCGTCGCGCTTATCAAGCATCGCGACGAGCGGCGGGTATACCCACTTTTTCAAAATTGCAAGCAATATGAGAAATGCGACCAGTTGCAAGAGCAGCATCTTCCAATTTATTCCAAGCGACCCGAACAAATCAGACTCTCCGCCGGATGCGTTTGCAAATTGTAGTAATATATATTTCACGAATTCCGCCCGAAACTACATTACTCTGCCGACAATCGCCACGATGAAACCGATGATAGCCAACGCATCGATAAACGAAATACCAAGAATCATC
>JARKOR010000176.1 GCA_029975625.1 Nanosynbacter sp.
CTGCTGCCTGTTCGCATTGCTATCCGCTCACTTCCAGCATAGTAGTACTTCTTCATCGTGCTGCTGCTTCCGCTCCACTCCAACAACGTGCCAACAAATGCTGTTGTTGTGCCGCCAATCACGCTCTTCACGCGCTCGTTATTTCCATTATACACAAAACTCGCCCACACAACCCCGTTCTTCTTCACCTCCAAAAGCCGGTTCTCTGCATCGTATGCCAAATCATACGTATCATTGCCGATGATCCGCTTCATCTGATTCCCATTGTCATCGTACCAATACTTCTCCACTCCATTCACATGCGTCACCGCATGCGCATGGTACCCATACACCACACCAGCCTTGCTTGCCAGGTTGCCGATTCCATCGTAGGTGTAGCTCTCCAGCGGGTACACGCCCTGTGTCCCACCCACAGCCACAGCTGAGGTCAGCCGGTCCAATGCATCATACTGGAAGGTTTGCGTCTGCGTTCCTCCCCGCAATGTGTCCACTATTTGCGTGATGTTGCCCATTGCATCGTAATCGTAATTCAAGTTCAGCCGATTGTTGTAATTCGGCGATAAACCGGCTTTCAGCGTGTCTAACCGCCCGCCTCCTGCCTCATCCCAATCCACATAGCTGTAGCTTTGCCGCAAGCTACTGCCCAAATTCCTCTCCGTCAGCCGCCCAATTGCATCATACTTGCTGCTGCTCACATAACTGTTCGTCCCCACAACCGTGTTCAATGCCATTTGGGGCAGGTAGGTATAGGTCACTGTCTCACCCTGCCCGTTAGCGTTGTCGCCTGGATAGCGGATTGTCTTGACCTGGTCGGCACTGTTGTAAGTCCATTGGGTTTTGAAACTCCCAGAGCCAGAGATATTCCGCGTCTCGGTCAACACTCTACCGCGTGCATCATACGTCCAGGCAGTGGAGCCGCTCCCATCCGTCATGCCGGTGCGCTGACCCAGGCCATAAGTGCCAGCATCATAGCTATACGCTACCGCTGAGGTGGTCGGGCAGCCCGTTCCATAGGTCTTGTTGGTCACCCGATTCAACAAATCGTAAATCAGCGTTGTAGTGCAGCTGCGCGCATCGGTCTGGCTGGTCAGATTGCCAATCGCATCATAGGTGTAACTCCATTTGCCCATGTCTGGATCATCCAGTGTCAGCTTGCGTCCGGCCAAATCATAGCTAATTTCAGTCTCCAGAGAATGTACACCATCCTCAACCTTCGCTCCTACCAATTGGTCTGCCTCATTATATTGATACGTAATCCAAGAGCCAATGGGCGGTGTGTTTTTGACCACACGCCCCCAAAGATCCGAACGACTGCTGGATACACGACCATCCTGAGTCTGTTTGGTTACGTATTCATCGCCCTCAATTTCATAAGTGAAAGAAACTGGGCTTTGCCCGGCTGCCAGCGAAAAAGTGGGCCTTCCTACAATATCTACGTAACTCTGGCTTGCAATTGTCGGCGTCTCTCCAGGGGTGCGCAATGGCATCCCTGTTCCATTCCACAACGGTAGTTCAAACGGTACTGTTTGCGACGAGCTGTTGTTCAGAACATCATAAGCATAATTCACAACCAAATCTTTCGTCTGTCCATTCACCTGCGCTCCGACCACCTGGCTCTGCAACAACCGACCCATTCCATCATAGATTTTTCGCATCCCTGCATAGCTTGTTCCCTCTATGCGTTGTTCTGCCAGTGTCCAAAACGCACAATTGTTCCCCTCACAACCGGGCAATGGATCATGGTAGGTAATCCGTGCGGTTGGTGATAGGCTGCTATCTCCTGGACGTACAATTTTCACCAAACGTCCAAAGCTATCATATTCGCCACTGGTTACCACCTGGTTTGCATCCGTGACAGTCAGCACAACCCCTAAATTGTAATCATATGTCATTGTCGTTGACTGGTTCAATGAATTGGCTACTGTAATGGGGTAGGTATTATACTGCGGATCATAAGTCGTGGTTATCTTTGAAAAATTCGTGTCGGGGTCGGAAAAACTGGCACTATCTTTTTCATCTCGATATGCTTGGCTCTGCGTGACATTGCCCCAACTATCATGCTGATATTTTTCATCTGCAAACCACGCAACATTGTAATCAGGTTCCCCGTTCGTCTGCCCAAAATGCAACAAGGTACGTTTGCCTGTTAAAACGCCGATTGTTGGGGCAACGTTGTATGACTCGGCCGAGTCATACAGATACCATTGCGAACTGAGCATATCCGCTCTCTCGAAATCACAATTCCCGTTACATTTATACGTGTTCTGAGAGGCGGGCAGCCCCACCAAATACTTTCCCTCACCTGGGTTATCATTCGGGTAATACCCCACCAGCGTTGCTCGATACGGTATGTAAATACTTCCATCCCATTCCGATTGAACTGTTCGAGTACGATTGCCATACTGATTGCCCTGTTGCCCAGTTTTTGAGTAAAAATATTCCTCCCGTGTTACAAGGAACAAACTGCTCCCTTTTTGTTCCGTGCTGTTCACGCCTCGTTCTTCGTAACTTCCAAAGTTGCAGTTGTAATGCGCTGTGACGCGCGGCCAGATGACCCGCAAATCGGTATAGCCCGAAAGCGATCCGAGATTCAATGCTGGCGGTTGCCAAACGTTCTGTTCTTCCCCAAACAGATAGGTGTCTCTGTTCCACGAATACGCCGTTCCCGTAGACCAGGCATCCAACCAGATCGCAGGTCCTCTTGCTGCTGCTTGAAACTTCCAGCTTAAGCCTGAGCCAAAGCTATGCCGTGCGCTGGCAACCACGCTTGGGTTATCCCGCTCCCAAATGCTCAGGTAATTGCCATTGTTTTTGTCAACGATGATCAACACCACGTACCAGGTGTTTGGTTGTGCTGTGAGCAGGTTGGATTGTACCGTCCCATTGGCTACAGACTGGATAGCCCCGCCTGAAATCCTTGCATACCAGGAAGAACTGCCCGACCCAACACCTGCAGAAAAGACCAAACCACTCAATTCTGTGGTGCGGAATTGGAACAAAACCGCTTCACCATCCTCTTTCAATGCCTCCCCATTCCATTGCACCCATGCATCTGTGGAATATGGATTGTTTATTTTCAGCGCATTGTCTCCTTGCTGGCGTTCAACCGTGCGCGTGCCAGGGCCTGAAAATGTCCACTGTGCATAGCTTCCCAGATCCGTGTTCTCAAAACTCTCTACCTCGTGTTGTGTATGCACAATTTGCTGCACCGGATACCCGCTCAGATTGTCATCCTGACGGTAGAAGGTGGTCGTGATTCGCCCTCCCGGGGCAATTTCCTCCACCATTGCATGTCCCCGAAAGCCGGTATACGGTTTGCCTGCATACAAAGAGCTTTCTGGCTGACCTGCATTGGCTGAATGCTCAACGTCGTTCATTGCTCCGCCATCGTAGCGATATGCGGTTACAATCGTTTCATCTGCTACTGCATCGTGCAAAGTTTTTTGGGTAACCCGATATCGCGTTGGCAGAGGGATCAGTGTAAACCAATCCAAAACGCAATTACCTGAAGAACAACTGGCCAATTCCAGCGGGTAGCTATTGATGTCGGTTGGCAAGGTGAGAACATAGCCCGACTTGGGGCCTAGATAATCTACCCATTGACCATTGACCTGATACCGCATGCCAATTTGCACATTTGCACTGGCGGCAGCCTGCACCCAATACTGCCCGCCAGGGTACACAAAATGCCCATTCGCCATTTGCAACGATGCGTCTTTCAATTGGCGCGTGGTCGAGATGTTGAAAAAGCCATCTACCTCACCGTCTTCCCAACCAATCCCACTCCATCCACAATCTTCTTGAGGCTGATTCTTGTTCAAATTGCATGTGTCTTGCATATCTTGACGGTTGGTTACATCATGCCAAACCTCATAGGTGAAGCCAATCTCTCCCCCATAGCCATTTTGAATGGTTTGCAAATGCTTGCCATCATATCCAAAGGTTGTCTCAGGCAGAGAACTGCTAGCACCCAGCCCATATTCCTGCACCCCCAGCAGCGTCAGGGTTTTTCCTCCACCGCTCCAGGTATACCCAGGATAAATATGCGCTTCAGAAATCCCTGCATACCGCAAATTGTATTTACGAATGAGAACATCTGTCCCAGCCTCGTATATGCCATTCCCATTCAAATCGCTAATCACCAGTATTGCATTCAGATACGCCTGCTGATAGAACACCCGCGCCCGCTCTCCGCTCCATGCACTTGCATAGTCCCCTCTCCCACCAACCCGTTCAAACGCTATCAGGTAGCGCGGCTTGCCAACTTCGTAAGGATAGCGAATGTATTGTGGGTAAACCGCCATATCCACTGTTCTGGGCGTCAGGTTTTCGCAGCGATACCCCTTGCTCTCGGTTTCGTAGGTATAACTCAATTCTTTCCCATAGATGTTTTGCACCCGGGTTAGCGACCAACGCCACACCCGCTGTCCATCATAATTACAAATTCCTCCTCCGTAGGTATACCGAGGATACATGGCCCGGTGTTCAAAAAAGTATTGCATGCCGCTTTTATCCCACACCCGCCAGTAGGAAGTCGTTGGTGTCTCCGGGTTCACCAGTTGCAGCCGCCAGAAGCTCTCGTTTGTTGTGTGATAGTACCCATCTGCTCCTAACAAAAGCCGGTCACTGATCCCATTGGTCACGATTTGGAACGTGTCGTCATCCATGTCGTCGTCTGTCCCATGCATGTCGCGTTCAATGTATCCCGTATCCAGCGACCAGCCCATCCCTACCCAACCAGATTGACTCAGCAACGAGCCAGCGTCAACCACCTGACTATTATAGCTCAGCGTCAGGCTGGGCTGCAACCCACCCGGACCAGCTGGGACAGAAATGGGGTATGCGTAATTGGCGGCCCCGGTGAAGCCAGAAACCTGGGCAGCATCCAGGCTGGGCAAACGCGCCCCTTGCCAGGTTTGGTAGTCGAAATTGAACACCGTCAGGTGATCGCTTCTGCCAATTAGCACATTTCGTTCTGCATCTACATAACTGGGAGAATTTGCCAATCCTGAAGTTCTTCATCAAAATAAGTCAACAGAAGGCCGTGTTCGTCTCCTGGAAGCGAGGCCTCATCATAGGCAACTTCAATTCTGATCGGAACTTCAAAATGGGTCACACTTTCTTCCGATTCAGTCCCTGTAGCCAAAACCTCGAATGCTGTTGCGCTATGCTGCTCTGCTGGCAAACTATCTCCCACCACCCGATTGACGCTGAAAACCGTATCTTCGGCTAAAGCACCGCGCGGGATATCCAGCACAACTGCCCCGTCCAAGGCACTGACCTGACCGCCATCCTCTGACACAAAATAGGATGGTACAACAAAAATTGCATACTGTACCTCCCTGCGAACCTCGCCATTGATGCGCAACGCTGCATGGATGACGACTTCTTTCTCTGCGGGTGCGGCCTCTGTTTGCAGGCGTACTTCACCATCGCTGGCGGGGAAAGTCAATTGACGCAAGTTCTCATCGTAGACCAATCCTTCCAGTTCTTCGGGTCTCAATTCAACTGGCAGAGTAATGAGCAATTCAATACCCGGTGCAAACTCCTCGGTAAAACTCCATTCCAGGCTGATCTTGCCGCCTTGCGACACAACCGCTGGATGGGCGTTGAACACTATCCAGGTTTCTGGTTGATCCTGTATCTCATTTGGCCGCATTGTCTCTGTGGGCTGCGGCGTTTCCATCGGCTGTACAGTCGCCGTTGGCAACGCCGTTTCTGTGGGGGTCTCCGTCTCTTCCTGTGGCAATGGTGTGGGTGTTTCCGTTGGGGTGGGCGGCTGCTCCCCCTGCATGAAAACAGAAGCAGAACCCTCGTTGCTCAATAGCCACGCGGAAACAACCGGCGTTAAACTGTTCAACGCCATGCAAATCACGACCAGTCCATGAACCCATATACGCATTAGAACCTCTCCCTGTTCTTGCTATGATGTTTGCACACTTTAAAACCATTGCTGAAATTTCGATCAACGCCAACCTGTAAACAAGAGTATTGTATCGGTTTCCCGAAAATTTGTCAAGCAATCTCCCTGTTTCCGTCCGCCGGTTGTATGACGCACAATGAAGTCGTACAATAGGTATTGTGCGACATAAAACGCCCAAAAAGACCGCCAAAAGGCCCAGTTTTGGGCAAATAACAGGCACAAACTGCGTCGCACAATGTTTTTTAGGTTACTCTGGAGAGTTGAGGAGAATAATATGTCATCAAAACATAAGGAAATTCAAGACGCAATCCTTGAAGCCTGTAAAAACTTGGGCTTCAATACAATGCAAGAATATCGGGGAAATGGATGGAGAGCAGATGTGTTCGCTGCTAACGAAGTGGTTAAATTTGCTTTTGAAATCCAAACCAGTCCTCAATCGTTAAAAACGACATTGGAAAGGCAGCAAAAATACATTCGAGATGGAATAAATTGTTGCTGGTTGTTTGAGAAAAGCCCCAAATTGCAAGATGAGAGACCAGACCTCCCAGTTTTTTGTGTACATCAAAATGATGATAGTTCGTTTACAGTATCTTTGAATGGCCGGAGAGAGCTTGCCTTGCAAGAATTTGTCGAGGCGTTTTTGCAAAGGCGCATCAAATTTTGTAATGTTGCTCGCACCTCAGCGAAACAATCGATAGGGTTGGTTTTTTTTGAGATGAAGTGTTGGAAATGTAAAGCAATAAACCATGTATACGATGTTGATGTTCAAACGTTTTTCCGATCCTCGTGTAATGCTCTTATTCAAACACAAGAGATGATGTCATTATGGGATTCGGAAGGTGTCCAATACATGCCGGAGATTATCCAACTTGCACAAAAATTGGCAAAAACAAAGGGGTTGATGTTAGGGCCAATTAAGAGGCGGTACAGTAAAACCGTTCACGACTCATACGTATCCTTTGGTTGCTACAAATGTGACAGCATTTTTGGAGACTATTTTGTAATGGAGGCCGCATTGGAGGCTGCTTATGATCCAAATACTATCCGCTTGCAAGGCGAAATAGAACTGCTCAATAGCATTGAAATTCCTCTTCAGCACTGGTGCTATCCAGGCAAACTACCGTTTTGTGATGAGAGACGCACGAAATGACAATTGTTAGTTTTCTTTCCACGCTCACCAGCCCCCGCACGGTGGAACGCTACCGTGCGGCCCTGGATGAATTTGCCGCCTGGTACAACCAGACAAACCAAACCGAGCCAGACTGGAACCTGCTGACCGCCTTTGAAGTCAAGGACTACCTGGCTTACCTGCAAACAGTCAAACGCCTCTCGCCATCCAGCGTCAACCTGCGCCTGGCGGCGATCCGCTCGCTGCTCAAACACCTGGGGCGCAGCCTGAAGGTCAAAGGCCCCAAGCAGGTGCCGCCGCCGGTAAAAACCCTCTCTGCCCGTGAGCTGGGCCGCCTGTTGGCCGCTGCCGAGGGCAATCTGCGCGATACTGCCATCCTCAACCTGCTGGCACGCGCCGGTTTGCGGGTGGGCGAAGTGGTGCGGCTGCGCCTGGCCGAGTTGGAACTGAACGGGCGCAGCGGCTGGCTGCTGATCCAGAACGGTAAGGGCAACAAGAGCCGCCGGGTGCCGCTGAACGCCGAGACGAGGCAGGCACTCAAAGCCTGGCTGGAGGAACGGACACAAACAGCTGCGGAGCCGGTCTTTCTCTCCCAGAGCGGCCAGCCGCTATCTGAGCGCGATGTGCAGCGCATGGTGGCGGAGTACGCCCGAATTGCCGGAGTGGATGCAACCCCGCACACCCTGCGGCACACCTTTGCAACCCGGGCCATTGAGAAGGGCGTGGACATTGCCACCCTGCAAGCCCTGCTGGGGCATTCCCGCCTGGAAACAACCGGGCGTTACCTGCACCCATCCGCCGAACGGTTGCAGGAGGCCGTTGAGGGTGTGTGAAAGAACCGCTTGCATGAAGCAAAAAACTTGCTATAATAGCAGATAGCACTTCGGCCACAAGCCGAACATCTCTGGACACAAGCCGGGATCATCAGGATCTCGGCTTTTTGTTTTTTGACGATCCGGCAAGTCCGTGCGCAACCGGGTGCAAGCCCCGGCGGGTCGTTTCTGCGGTGGACACAAGCCCTGTGGAATGGAACATTTACAACGCACAGGCACATGGACTTCGGGGTTTCCCCGTTTGGGCAGGAAGCTCTCCCGCTCGAATGGGGAGACCTCGAAAGAAGCTCCCCATCTCTTTTCCGGAAAAAGGAGTTCCCCATGTCCACCTCCACTGCTTTCATCATCGCTGCTGTTCTGATGGCCGTCATTCCCTTGACGGTCGCAGTCGTCTTCTCGGCTTTCAAAGTCAGTGTGGTTCTTGCACTGGGCAAGAACCGTGCTGAAAAGCGAGATGCCCTGCTCAGCCTGCTGCTGCGAGAGCAGCGGAGGCGTTGAGTTCCATCCAAGAGGTCGGCCACAAGCCACCTCTTATCTCAACCCATCCACCCACACAGTGTTGCAAGCCGGTGCAAGTCCGGCGGGGTGATTTTCCCGCAAGGGAGCTGCTCTTTAACAAGTGAAGAGAACCGATAGACTGGCAAGGCCCATGCGGTCTCTCTCTGTTCAGGATGCTGATCCTGGACGGCGAGAGGCTGCATGAGCGCTCCTCTCCTGTCACAGCAGGGTAACACTTTCTGAACCCGGCTGTGAACGGGTTCCAAAGGAGTTTTTGCCATGTCTACATCAAACATTGAAAGCGTCATCGAGGCCTTAGGCCAGCCGTTTCCCGTTTCCGACATCGAATGGAAGCCGGGCGCACTCAACCGCGAACGCACCAAAGCCCTGGCCCTCGCCTATGTCGATTCTCGGGCCTACATTCAGCGCCTCAACCTGGTCGCCCCCGACTGGGAAGATCGCTACGTCGTTACGACACTCCCCGATCGGATCATCGTCGTTTGTTCGTTGACAATCGGCGGCATCACCCGCACCGGGGATGGAGAAGCACTCCTGTTTCACCAGGATCGCAACGGCGATACGCAGCCGGAAGCCAACCCTCTGACGACGGCCAGCGCACAGGCTTTCAAACGGGCCTGCGTCAAGTTTTCACTTGGTGCCTACCTGTACAGCCTTCCGCAGACCTGGTGCGACTACGACGACAAGTCGCGTCGCATCACCCAGGCCCCAAAGTTGCCCGAATGGGCGCTCTGCCCAGCAGAAAGCGAAAGCTGGGCCAAGGTGCGAGCCGAAAACGACGCAGCCCTTGCCACAGCCCGTACACAGGCCGAGGCAGAACGCCAGGCCAAAGCTGAAGCTGCGGAACGCCTGAACCAGGCCGCCACCGCTCGTGTTGCAGCCGAGCATCCGCAGTTGACCGCCGAAGACCAGGATCTCTCCATTCCGGCAGATCAGCCGGGCATGGTAGAGGATCCCGCCCACGCCAAAGTTCACTTTGGCAAGAACCAGGGCAAGACCCTGGGCGAGCTGCTCCAAACTGAGGATGGGCGTTCTTGGGTCGAGTGGCTGGTGGAGAAGTTCACCCCACGCGATTCGCAAGGCACCGCCCTGCAACGCAGTGCCAAAGTGCTGCTGATGATGCGTCAACGTGCGTAGTTGGTTCTCCCCTTTCCATGCTCTCTTGCGGACGATGAGCAGGGCCACAAGCTCTGCTCTTCCGCCAATTCCACCTGACGAGAGTACCCGGTGCAACTCCGGGCAGGTGATTTCCGGCAGAGCGATAAAACGGCAGATGGGTTCTCCTTAGCTTCTGGTAGAGGGAGGTGCGGAGACTCTCTGGCAGCGAAGCGGAAGCTGCACAACCGATCCGGCTGGATCTGCCTGAGCTGGTGGCGACAGCGTAACGCCCGGAGGCTGTCCGATCGCAGCCAGGGGCTTGGTGATTTCCTCCAACCGAATCACCCCAGGGGTCACCACTGGAGCCTGGTGTCATGCAGGGATGCGGCTGCTAGATAAAACGCATAGCAGGGGTGCGTCTGCTTGATCAACGCACAAATTGCACCTTACCAGTTGCTCACACAATCCATATCCAGCAACTCATCCGTTTCGGGCAGCTGCACCTGCTCGCCAACTCAATTTGATTGGGTCGGCGGTGCGGAGCCGACCCGAAGGAGAAAATGCCATGGACAAACTCGAACTCTGGATGCCAGTCTCCCGCCCGTCCTATATCCTTATGGACGAGAACGGATCGGTCGTTGAAGAAGGCCCCGAACTGACCGACAAAGAGGTCTATTGTGACTTCTGCAACGCCGATATTCCCCTGCGCCCGGTACCTGTTGTGTGTGGATCTGCGCTATGCCTGGACTGCCTGAAAGCTGAACCAGACTTGAAAGCGCAGGTTACGCCCACGCTCATGCGGCTGTGGGAACAACAACGGGAAGAGAAATCTCGGATTGTGTGAGAGACTCTGTGCCGGGGCCACCATCCCCGGCATTCTGCCAAATCCACCCGCAAGGGTGTTGCACCTTACCAGTTGAATACAGGCGAAGCAAGAAGCGGCCTGCTTTCCCCCTCCATGCGGGGCGTACAATTCTACGTCCCAGGGCATGGCCTGGGGCAAAGGAGGTTGCGGATGATCCGCATTTTTCCGGCAACGATTTCCATCTTCGATACGCCGACGGAATACGCCATTATCGTTCCGGTGAACACAGTCGGTGTGGCGGGGGCAGGCCTGGCAAAAGCCGCAGCCCAACGTTACCCCCTCTGGGCAAAGGACTACAAAACGGCCTTTGAAGGCAAGTTTACCGCCGGGGCGGTGGTGCTGCACGTCATTCGCAGTTGCCCGCGCCGCTACTGGGTGTCGTTTGCCACCAAAACGCACTGGCAAGAAAAGTCCAGCCTTTCTGCCATCAGGGAAGGGCTGGATAATCTCGTCCTGAAGCTGACGTTCTCCCCTTCCTGGAATGGCGTGCCGCTGGCAGTTCCGGCGCTGGGGTGTGGGCTGGGCGGTCTGGCATGGGATCAGGTCTATCCCTTGCTGGTCTCCGCTCTCTCGCCTCTCGATCGGGATGTGATCATCTTTCCCTGATTCCCCTTTCCCCGCCATGACGGGGCGTATCCACAGATTCGCCCCCGGTTATGGACGGGGGCAGGAGAAACAAAAATGAATTTTGAGCATTGCACTTTGGAGCAGGCCGTTGTGCGAGCGATTGGCGGTCAGATGGAAGGGGTGGTGGTTGTTCCTTGTCGCAAGAACGGAACCCCCACCATCCGCATCCGGTCTGAAGTTCCATGGAGCTTCCCGCGAGAGGCCGCCGTTGAAAGCATGTACTTCTTTACTCCCTCCTCTGACGTGGCGCCCTTTTGGTCGCGCATGGTATACGGGCCTGGGGACGACCTCCAGGCTGCATTCAAGCGCCTTGGGCCCATTGCACCAGGATACCGGATGATCGTACCGGTCAATGGGTTTCCGGACTTCCCCGGTTCAACAGAGAAGGTGGCCGAAATTGTGGAACAGCTATTCGCTGATCCGTTTTGCTTCTTCTCCGCCTGATTCCAGGCGCAGGCTACCAACCTGCGCCTTCCGGCAATTCCACCCGCAAGGGTGTTGCACCTTACCAATTTCATATGTTTTGGTTACCACACTCGTGGAACACCCCGCCCGCACGAGGGTTTGAACACAATTCAATCCCCGGCGGTGTGGGACGCTGGGGAACAAGGAGAGCAAGATGAACGACGAATTTCTTCGCATTACGTTGTCCCTGACGGACAGTGAGGTCGAACAAGCCAGTCACCGGAAAAACTCGGCAGGCTTCCGTGCCTTCCTCGAAGCCCAATTGCCCGCAGCCATGCGCAACTTCGTGCTGCGTCAGTTATCCGGCTACTACTGGGAATATCAGCAGTCCGTTTGCCCGCACCCGAATGCTGCCCTCAAAGTCATCTTCGTCCAAACCGGCGTCTCCGGCGAGGATGAGAAGCTGCTTTGCACCGCCTGCGGCGCAGAGTTTGACGATGACCCGCACCCTCCCGCTGAGATGGATGACGGCCTGGAAGCAATGTATGAGGATCGCTACGCCGAGCTGGAAGCGCTGAATGAGTTTTTCTTCGACCCCGACCTGGACGGAGAATAACCCCACCCGCCAAAACCCGCCGCACCGGGCCATTTGTTCGCCCGGTTGTGGTGTGGCACACCCGGGCAAGGAGGTTTCTCATGGACAAGCTGATTGAAGACCCGCGCCTGGCGCGCGCCAACCGTGCCATCCAGGCCCTGGCGGCTGGAATGATGAAGGTCTCGCCCTTCATCCTCGGCAAGGCCTGGGTTGTCGAATCCCAGTCCCGTTTTGGCACGCATGAATACCTGGTGCTGAACGACGAAGGTCAGTGGCAGTGCAGCTGCCCCGACTGGCAAGCGCGCAACGAGGACTGCAAGCACATCCTCGCCGTCAAGCTCACCCATGCCCGGCACATCTGATCCAGCGAGTGGGCAACAGGCAGCGCGGCCCCCCCTGGCCGCGCTGTTTTTGTTGAGCGCGACGAGTATCCTGCCTAGGTTGCGCTCCCCAAACTCAGGCCAGGCTTACCCAGCCTGGCTTGAGTGGTCTTAAGGGACAGTATTAACCTATAAAATTTCTCGTAGTTTATCCTGCAAACACCGTTTTAGGTATTTGATCCCATATCTGCCCGTCTAGTAGTCTTCCGGTTTTTTTCTTGTTTGTTCCTCCCCATTGCTTGAAAAAGAAAGGAACTCCTTGATTTGTACATTGATCCCGAATTTCTCTAACCCATTCAGGGTTGATTGGGCGCGCTTTTGGACCTGACTCACCCCCAACAATGACCCAATCAATACTTGTAAGATTCAGATTGGGTAAAGGACCTAATAGGGGTTCCAGAGAAAGGAACTTGATTGTGGCGTGGGTTTGACGCAACAAATCAATCCGGTAAATATAGTCAGTAGTCTCAACACTAACACCCATCCACACATTTCTAGGCCATTGAATTTGTGGATCTAATTCCAATAAGCGCTCTGCCCGCTTCGTTAAGATTTGAAATGTGTGCCAATGAGCCCGCCGCATAACATTAAAAATTTGTTGAATGAAAGAGGAAGGCACATCTTTGTGGAACAAATCGCTCATTGAGTTGACAAAAATCATTTGAGGTTTAGTCCATTTAAGCGGCTCTTCTAATGCTTCAGGGTGTGGTGTTAGAGTGAATTGAGGGGAGCTACAGGCTGGGGGCCTGGAATTTGCGGAATAGGCATTGGAACACCTCTTGGGTTTTTATCAATCGGCAATAAGAAGCAGAAGGTGAACGAAAAAACTCGTTTACCTATAGAGTACCTGAGAATCGCGGTCTTTGCTACTCGGAAATGACAGGTTTGACGTTCAATTTGCAATCTTTTAGAAGCGCTGCAAGGTGGATCAGGAGCGTCAGGCATAAGTCGAATTGATAAAATTGTGAAATGGATATAAAGTCCCGAAACGCCCCTATTATACCCTGAGACAATTGGAGAAAATGGATGAGAATCCATTAAACGCTAGGTTCGAGGTTCGAGTCCTCGACGAGGAGCTTTTATTTTTTAAAATCAAGAGAGCTTCTCGGCCCCCATGGAGGGGGTGATATTCCAACCTGTTCATCATTAGTCCCAATTGTTCGCAATGTAATTCATCGTTTGCTCCGGGTCGAGGGAGCGAGTGGTCGAACCACTTCGGACATAAAACTCAGCCCCTTTTTCTCCCTTCACGTAAACCGGCTCAAGTGAGCGATCGATCTCAACCACGCAAATAAGTTTGGCCTCTATTTCTTCCAGGCGGATGCGACAGAGTGGAAGCACCCCTGCGCCAATGTAATCCATAATCAGCGATGAAAGCGTTTGTTGAAATTTATCGCGTGAGCCTCCCAGCAGGCTCAGGTCCCGCTCCAGGCTGTAGATATCGCCATTATCCTCCACACCGATGATCAGCCTCCCTCCCTGACTGTTCAGGAAGGCGGCAATGGTTTTGAGGACAGAAAAGCGTAGAGATTTATTGAATTGGTTTTGAATGACATCCCACTGCAAGGTGCTTTTGAATTCCAGGGTGGGACCTTCACCGGTGCGGATGAGTTCCGTGATGGGGCGATCTCTCATTGGGATTGGTTCCTGGATGAGCGCATTCATATACTCATTGATCTTAAGTGTCAGCAGTTCACGGCGTGCTTCCAGAAAATCTTTGTAGTGGTCAAGCCGCCACAGGATAGGGTCCAACGGAATAAATTGCCTGGTTAATGCGCCTGGGTAGCGGGCTTCTACTTCTGGCAAGTACTCTTCCGGAAGCCGATTGCTAATTTCGCTTGTTTCCTGGGTGAGGAACGCTCGATTGGCAATTTCATTGACGGTCTTACGGTGTAGGTGATTTTCGGGGTTATAACCGTTTTTATAAAGAACGCTTTGAGGGAAGATGTGATGACTGTGGATGCGGTAATTGCTGCCATGGTTGGAGCTTAAAGGCAGGCCGTTGAACCAATCAATAGCACTATGTGCTTTTGCCAGGATATAGATCATTCGATAGAGGGGATGTTGTGCTTCTCGACCCTCAAAGTCGCTTACCTTAACCTCAATGCGCCCGCGTTGATCAATAATCTGTTCTATCAGGGTGTTCCATGGCACTGATTCGCGCAGAACAATGTTCACATCTTGCTCAAGGCGCTGATCGGTCTGTGTAGTGTAACGTGCCCAAATATGGGCTGCATAAAGCCAGTATACGGCATTTGCGAGAACTTTATCGTCGGAGAATTTGCCGTTATTAATGGCAAGATAGGCAATCCATGGGATCAGGGTATTGGTGCTGTTGAGTTCTTCTGTGGAATGAATGAATGTCCTGCCTGGAAGCATGGTAACCAGGTAATTCAGAATTGTATTAAGGCTTTGCCAGCCATTCTCCAATTCTGGACGTTTAACAGGATGGATTGTCTCAAACAGAGCGCGTTTACATACCACGACTGTCAAAGCGCGCGTCATGAAGGTGAGGTCGAAGGCAAAGCGTTTTTGCGACAGATCCTCCATCTTCTTTTTCATGTTCCGGCGTGCTTCTGACCATTTGCTGGTGACATGGGTCAATGCCAGTTCAGCGTCCGTCAGTTTGGTGCCCTGACTGTTGACGCGATCGAAAATGTCAACTGCTTCTTCCAGGCTGGCATCTGGGGGCACATACTGAACTGGCAATTCGATATCGCGGATGCGTCGTAACCGGTTCAGATTATCGTTTAATTGTTGAGCAATCTCAAAGGCGGAATGTGTTTCTGTGGCTACGATTTGAGCGATTTCAAAGATATCAATCTTTTTTTCCTTATCAAAACAATCTACCACGCTTTGCCAAAGGCGGGTATTCTTCATGCGTAAGGCTTGATAGTACTGAAGTTCTCCGGTTTCTAGATTGTAATAGAGATCCCGCGGATCCATTGTGATGTCTGTTGCTTTATAGTAGGGCGGAATGGCATTCATGATGAGGAGATAAAGCGTGGTCAGCCGCTGTTGCCCATCCAAAATCACGTGCACCGTTCCCAGTTTTTCGGGAAGTTTTTCAACATTCTTCAACTCTGGTGGGGTGTTGGTTTTCCAAAAGAGCAATGCACCCACAGGGAATTCCCTAAGTAATGAGTCGATCAGTTTTTTGGCTTGTTCTCGAGACCAGACATATTCCCGCTGAAATTCAGGAAGTACAAGGTCTTTATTACTAATCATGGCCATGAGTTCATAGGTTTTCATGAATCACTTTTCCCTGAAATGCTTTGAGCTGCATAAACACCCGCGATATTTTTTATCTGCGCGGGCGCCAAAAATTTGCAATGCTCACTTTTCCGCTGTGCGCCGCAACCGCGTATGAACGGCCGGGCGATGGTTTAAGGATACAGGAAAAGCGGGCTTTTGTCAAAGAGATTCGGTGGCCATGAAGGCAATGGCATTCGAGTCCTCGACGAGGAGCCTTTGTTTTTTTTATCTGGATCGGGGTGAGTGGGGCAAGCGCGCAACATCCCCCGGCCGCGCTGTTTGGGTTGGGGGGGACGGATGTTGCTTAAGAAACAATATTGAAATTATACATTTAGAACTTGCGGGGTGAATGAGAGGGCAGTTCGCTAGGCCGCTTAGCAAAAAGATTGCGAAACCAATCCTCATTGCGGACAGGATCGAACAATGGCCAATAGATAGAAACCTTGTGGATTTGATTCTTCTTGGCAATCTCTTTTAATAGATCTCTGGCCGCTGAATTTTGCTCTCTTAGAATTTTCTTCGCCATCTGCGTCATTAAATTACATTTTTTGCGGTCCAATCTTTGCAAAGTTTCGTTCAATTGGTTTGTTTTTCGCTGTTCGCGATATGCAATGGATAGATTCACCAAAATGAGTTGCTGATCTTTCCACTCCAACCCTGGCAAAGCTATCTCAGATAATTGCTCAACCAGAAGATATTGCTTTTGGCGCAGCATCTGATAAATCAGATTGGTTGCAACTTGCACCGCCTTTTTGGACTTGTGTTCCCGCCAGGCAGCTTGATTGAGCGCAAACGCAAACAAGACAACCGTATTCAGGGCTTCTATTAGATAATCTGTTGGAACGAGCAAAAAACGCCCCTCCGCTGCGTCAGCGGGTCGGAGTGAGTTAATCTCTTGCGTCTGTCTGAGGTACCCTTTCTCAGTAATCCGTCCACCCTGATGCACCAGTGCATTGCGCCGGGCAATCATTTCCCGCAGCGTGTCTTTGTAAGGCAACCATTTTTCAGCAGGGATGAGTTCTTCCAAAAGCTTCCACCGCTCTTGCCAGTCGAGGCGCTCCGGCTGTTTTTGGTCCTGCGAAACGTGCAGGGAATAGGTTTTCAAAAGACTATCCACGAAAATCTCAAGCAAACTGACCAAATTGATAAGCACGCTTTTGCGCAGAACAATGCCGCTCAAAGGTGGTTGTGCCATGTAGTCGCCCCAGGCAGATAGGAAGACGTTTGCTTTTTGGGAATTCTCTCGCTGCCATTTCAGCACATGATGGCGAAAATTGGTATCCCGAAAAGTTTGAAAAATATCCTTCAAATCTGGCTCATTGTAAAAATCGGGGTAGAGGTGATCCTGTTCCAGATTGGGAAAGAACTCGATCAATTCTGAGCGTATTTGTTCGCTTGGTTCATCAAAAACATCCGCCAGTTTCTCAGCCAATTCTTCGACAATTTGCTCGTCCAGTGGATCGGCCAGGGCGGGCAATTGCTTGCTGAACCAGCGCAGAGCGCCGTAGGTGGTGATGAAAGCGAGCCAGTCTTGGTTGAAGGATTGGTCTAGCAAACGGGTTGACGTGTTCATGCTCTTAACCAATTTTGTTTTCCTCCCCATCGTGTGGGGCATCTCATTCCCATAGCCGCGCCCCGTTGGCCAGCAAATGATCGTGGGCTGGGTGTGGCAAAACGAAAACCGTTCGTCCTTCTTGCAGCAGGGTTTGTGCCAGGGCATCTGTTTCGCCGCCGGGGTGGGCATGAATGATCAGCGTGCGGCTCGCCAATCTTGCTGCCAACAGGTTGCGTTGCGTTGCAGTTGCCCGGGTGGGACGGCGAATTGATTCGGCAAAGGGGGAAAGCAACAGCAGCCGCTCCTGCGCAAGCGGCTGACGCCAATCGGCAGGAATGCGCATGCCCTGCAAACTGCGCGCCAGGCAAATGACAATGGGGGCGCGGCCTTTGAGCAGAATTGTCAACAAATCTTTTTCGATGGGGGTGTGAAAGCCGCCAATGATTGGTGTTTGTGCATCGCGCAAGGTGCGGCCCAGGTCGTAGGCTTGCAAGATGAGCACACCCGGACAGCGGCGCGAGCAGAACAATGCCAGCAGCGGTTGCTGCAAGAGGGCTTGGGCGCCCAGACTCTCAAACGCAGGGCTAAACACCCGGAACCTCCCACCGATCCAAAGCATCCTGGTTAACGTTGATCGGTTTTTGGGATGTATTCTTAGGCCCCCAAACACGTAATTTATAACTTTTTCGATACCTGACTGTAATAGACTGTGTATCGTCTGTGCGTTGCAAATCCAAGCAGTCCGTAATCTGTGTCCAATTAATAAAACATACTTCTGTTGGATGGTCCCTATCAATTGTGGATTGTCCGCAGACCAGAGCCAGGTAAACATCTTTGAACTCTCGTAGTTTTTGTAACTCAGCCAAATGGTTAGATGTAAAAGAAAATGTCCAAGAATAACCGCCTTCAATACGCTCTAATGCTCTTGGCGTTGTGCTGTGTTTAACATAGATAAAGGCAATGTCGTTCACCAGGTAGGCACGACTAGACTGATCTATATTCATTTCCACCATGCGCAACGACATAGGACGGTCATTGCGAAACAACTTGGCCAGAACTGCACCATGAAATAACTCCATCTCTTTGATGCCCATTTATTTACCTCACTCCTCTTCTGTTGCGCCGGCGCCAAGCCGGTACTTGATGATGAAATCTAAACGAAAGGCATAAGGATGAATACAGAATGTTCATTTGCTGTTCGGTTTTCATCCATTCACGTATTAATCCTGGATACAGAAAATTCAAAAAGATAATTTGTCGCATACCACAACAGAAACACCCTGTCAAAGTTGGTGCTATAGTGATGCGTAAGAGCCTCTTGAGATAATTCCACACAGGAAGGATGCCTGCTATCATGTGCGACCATTAATAGCCACATGGCATCGCATGGAGCATATTGTTGTCGTTTTTTCTCTTTTTCATCAATCCTTTGTTGAATATATTCCGGGGGTTGTTCTGCGATCCATCCGCTGCTTGAACTGCGCCAAGCGCTTTGTTTCCCACCCGGGCATTGATAAATGTGAATCATCGCAATTTGTTTAGGGAAAATAGCGTTAGTTTCTCTGGTTCTTTTCAGGGTAATTGATTCACCCGGTATAATGTCGGTTTTATTGATTAAGTTGACGATGTTTTGTGCAATTATAGGTTGGTCTCGTCTGGAAGCGTGTATATTGGGTTTGAAAGAAATCTGAACGCAGAGCGGGGACTTTTGTCTTTGCAAATACAAATCTTCGGCTTGTTTGACTATCTCTATCCCAAACGCGTCTTGCTGTTGCAATGGAAGGGAGGTGCCTTTTGGCGCTGGTTGAAACACCTCGGTCACTTCAATTCCGATAACACGATCGGGATTGCACACAAGAAAATCCGGGCGCTCAGATGGCTTTATTTCTCCTGGCGGAAACGCAGCATATAACTCTTTAAAGCGCGTTAAATATCTCGATTCTTGTTCTTTTTGTTCCAAATCCTTCTGAGTATGCTTATCTGCTTTCATCCTTCATCCTCTTCCCCAGCCCCCAGTCGGTACTTGATGTCGTAATTAAGGATGAAATCTAATTCCGCAGGTGATAAATCATAATATTTTGCAAGGACACCATCTAACTCACTCACTACTTTGGGGGCAAGGTTGTAGTTAACATTGTAGGAAACCTTACCTTTATTCAATTTAGAAGTTCGACAACTATCCCTAACTTCTGTCAACGCAGCGGTAACCTTCTCGAGCAAACCAGCGTTTAAAAGAAAATCAGGCTCAATTGGAAAACTGTAGATGTTTGAACGCGTGAGGTGAAAACCATCCCCACCCGACCGCCAAAACCAATAGAATAGATTACTGTTTAAAATGGTTTCTGCTAATTGCCTAGCTATTCGCCCTATAAACCTGATTTCTACAATGCCGGACCGATTTAGCTGTTCGGGCACAGCAGATATAAAATATCTAGGAGTCGCTCCGAGTTGTAAGAACTCAGAACCATAGTCCGATATTAAAGACCCCAGATTCGAATTAGCAACAAACAACCGAGAATAAATATTAACTGATGTCTCAGATCCTAAGGCATACCATTTAGATCTCTCAGGCATTGGATAGTAGCCGAAATGAAGTGTTTGGAATATATGTGGCCTAAAACCAGAATTCCAACGTAAAAAATTGCTTGTAAATAGTAAAGGTGTACGCGTTTTGCCAACAGAGCCTATTACTATACAAACCCTTTGGCTAACTACTTTATTTGTGTTAGAACTCTCTGATTTTACTGAACCAGCAAAAAGTCCATCAGGAATATTGTCATAACTGGACAGCCATAAATGAGATGTATTATCGTGCAGGTATTTTCGAAGACTTGCATAATCTTCAGAAAACGTAAGATTAAGCATTACAATCAATCCTACCCTAGACTTGTTCCCACTTACTTGAAGCCCTCTCTCTGCAACGAATGCATATAAATTGCTGCACTCTAGAGTTGAATAGTTATGCACCTCATAATCAAATTTTGATTTACTATAATTTACATATGGAGGGTTGCCAATCACCACATCAAAGCCGCCGGCCTGCACAATACCGTAGAATTCACTGAACCAGTGAAACGGACGGTGCGATTGCTTCCATGCGTCAAAGCGCGCCTCTTCCGTCTCCTTAATGCCGTATTTGTGTCCCAGCAGCACATCCAGTTCATCATTCAGGGTTTGCAAGCGACTGCGCAGGGCTTCCTTATCCGCTGTGGTCACTTCTCCCCCCCATTCAATTTGTTGCACTTGAAAGGCTTCAAACAATTGTTTAACCTCTTGGCCTGTTTCCTCAATCTTGCGCAGCTGTGCCTCTTCTTCAGGCCACAACACACGAATTTGCTGCCCATCGCTCATCATCGCCTGCCGCACCTCCTCCAGCGAGGTAAACCCCACCAGGGTATTGCCGGCCCGAATGTTGAAATCAATATCTGGCAGCGGCTCAATGTTCTCAGCTGAATCCACCTGTGCCACCAACTTGAGGAACAGCCGCAACTTGCAAATTTCAACCGCCTCTTCCATAATGTCCACACCGTAGAGGTTGTTGACAATAATCGCTTTTAAAATGGCATACCGTCCGTTGGGGTGCTTTGCTGCCTGTTGCAGCGCCTCGCTAAAATCCTTCATCCGCCCATGCGGCAGGTTGGGAATTGCATCGCCCGCGGCATCACCGGCCGCCTCATCCAGGAAGGCGCGCATCCGATCATAAACAGCTTCGTAGAGCGGCTCGAGCAAATTGAGCGCCGCAAACAAAAACGCCCCCGAGCCACAGGTCGGGTCCAGAATCTTCAGCCCGCGCAGGGCTTTCCAGGCGGCCCGAATCAGTTCCGGGCCTTCACTCGTTTCAATCACATCCTGAACAAACTGCTCAATATCCAGGTTATATGTAATCAGGTCATTGATTTCATGGATCTCGCCATTGCTCAATTTTTGATGCAGTTCCAGGCAGCGGCGGCGGCGCTCCACATATTCACGCCAGGTTTCAGTGGGCAGGGTCAGTTGTCTCCCTTCCGCATCGCTCAACTCGGCGCTACCCAGGTTATAGCGCCGGTCAAACATGCGGGCCTGCGGGTCGTGCATGCCGGTCTGCACAAAGTCGGGCAGGGCGCTTTCGGGGATCACCTCATCAGCTGAGTCAAACACACCGCTGCGCAGGGATGGGTAAATGTAGCGGTTCGGGTCATCCTGCAACAAGCGCCAGATGCTTTGCGGCCCCTCAAATGCCACCCGGCATTCCTGCTGCATTTTTTCCAGCAAACAGGGCAGAATGGTGTTGCGGCCAATGTAGCCGGTAATATCCTCCTTCGTGTAATAGGCACCCATCTGTTTCTGGTTGATGTACTTTTCAAAGATATAGCCCAACACATCCGGGTTAATCTCATTGTCATTCCGCAGCGGACGCTCATCCAGGTGCCAGCGATATTCATCGAAGAAATTGAAGATGCGCTCGAAGGCGGCATCGGGCAATTCAATCTTTTGCCCATAGGCCTCTTCAATTTGGTGACGTTGGAAGATTCCCCCATTCAAGTACGGGACATTGCCCAGCAGATGTTGGGCCTGTGCTGAGCGTTGTGCAACAGGCAGGGCGAATCCCTCAAAGAATAGCGGGCAAAGAAAATCCTGGTAAAACCGATCGGGTGCTTGCTGCTGTGAGGCGTGTAATTTATGCCGCAGGTAATCCAAATCGCCTTCCAGAAAGCCCTTCTTTTGAATGAAATAGACAAACATCAGCCGGTTCAACATCACCGAAGCATACCAATGTTGCAACGTTTCTTCTGGGATGCCACGTAAAAAGCGCAGGAAGCCCTTATGCTCTTCCTTAAACCGATCATAGAAGCGGCGGGTAACACGTTCAACATCGAAGGAAGCCTGGACGCGGCTGACAACATCCGTCACGCGCAATTCTTCCTCTTCTTCCAGGCTAATGCGCAGGCGATCTAAGCGTTGCGCCAAGTCGAGCCCGCTCTGCCCGGAATGGATGGCATATTCACGGCTGGTTTTGGGGCGTCCGCGCTCATTGCGCGTCCACTGCCACACTTGCTGATCGCGATTGGCGTTGACAAAGATGAGCAAATGCTCATACTTAAAGCGTCGCACCTGCGTTTCGATCTTTTGACGGACCGAGCGGGGCGGGATAGTACCATCTGCAGCGGGTGCACAGCAATACACCGCAATGCTGCGCTTTTCGGCCACGCCCCGCAACGTCCAATTCACACCTTCTACTGAAACGGTTAACGATTCGTGAAAGTGATCCCAACCCAAATGGCGAAAGAGCTTTTCAAATTCGTGCCCTTTGAGCAGTTTTTTTGTTGTCTCGAGGGGACTATTTGACATGGGATTCTCCTGGAATGAGCCCCAGCGAGCAAATGATTTCTGGCTCGGCCTGTTCGGCTTCAAGCGCATCCGAGACACACAAGCGGTCTTCGGCGCGCAGGTTGACCAGTAATTCGGCCAGGGCTATGTCCTCAATTCCGCTCCGCAACTGCCGGTTCAATAAGTCTTTGGCGCTTTCGCGCAAT
Source organism: Nanosynbacter sp. (assembly GCA_029975625.1). Lineage (GTDB taxonomy): Bacteria > Patescibacteriota > Saccharimonadia > Saccharimonadales > Saccharimonadaceae > Nanosynbacter. The sequence continues at coordinate 22,695 of JARKOR010000176.1, forward strand.
GGATGCTGATACAGCTCATCCACCGCTTTTTCCAAATCGGCGTTGACAAAGAGCGTGTGCTTATTCTCAAGAATGAATTTCTTCATCCGTTCATAGACGCGGAAGCGGGCGCTGCTGCGCTTGCCCAGATTGCCGCCTTGTTGATGTTCTTCTTCCAGCACTTGCTGCACCGCGCATTGCACCCATTGATGATGCTGCTCACTATGCGGCAAGGCAGGTTCATCCTCAGCGCATTCAGCGGCGCGCAGAATCTCAAATTGCGATTGGGTCACGTTTTTCCCTTCTTCATCCACCCAGGCAAGCACATCGTTGCCTTGACGCGTGCGCACATACACCAAAGCGCCCCCCGGATGATGAGGAAAGGGAATGTGTTGACGGGAAGAGAAGACAACCCCTGGCAATTTGGGGATGCTATGTTGTAAGCCAGGGCTGCGGGTAATGGCATTCTTCCAGATTTGATACGCATAGGAAGCCAGATCTACTTCGCCATCTTCTTCTTCATCCAGAATGCCGGCCTTCTCGTTGTAAAGATCCACCAGGCGGGTTGTGTCGTCATCTTCAAAGAAGGTCTCATCGGTTCCAAGCACTTCGCCATTTTCCTTCAGGCGCTGTCGCACGCGGCTGCGCAAACGAATGATGCGCTCAACCCCTTCAGCCGGCAGGAAAGAATAGCAGAAAATGGTTTCAGCCATCTGACCAATCCGGTCGACGCGCCCAGCGCGCTGAATGAGGCGAACAATGGCCCAGGGCAGGTCATAGTTAATCACAATAAAGGCATCTTGCAGGTTTTGGCCCTCCGAAAGGACATCCGTTGCAATTAAAATGCGCAATTCCTGATCTTCTGTCAGATGAGCCTCGTTGCTTACCGGGCTGAAACGACGGGCCAGTTCGGTCGGGTTGGCTGACTGACCAAATGCCGCCGACATCTTTTGCACTCCATTGGCTGCCAGGCTGCTTTCCAGGTAGCGCACCGTATCGGCAAATTGGGTGAAGATCAAAATTTTCTGTTCGGGGTAAGTTTTGGTTACCAATTCAAGCAAGGCCTGGAATTTGACATCGGTTTGCCATTGCCATGTTCCGCAGCGCTGCAAGATGCCCATCAAATTGTTCACATCCTTGGCCAGGTCTTTTGCCAATTTGGGTTGAAACAGGTGGGCATTCAACCATTTGAAGCGTCGTTTGAGCGGCCCAGCATATTGAGCGTAAACCTGAGCCGCACGCCGGGCAAAATCGTCGGCGGTTCTCAGCGGTTCACTTGCGGTATGCTGTGGCTGTTCCAGCAGCATCTCATCGGCGCGTTCGTCTTCAAGCGGATCATCAATGAATCCGGGCTGTTCAACATCTTCATCATTATGGGCTGTGTCGAGTAGGAGCATGTCTTGCGTGCCAATGGGTACGGGCAGGTTGTTTTGCAGGGCATGGAGATAGATGTAATTGCGCAAAATGTGCCGTTCAATGGAAGTGAGGAACACAGCCCCGCTGCTTTCAAGCCGTTTGAATAAATTGGTGCGACAAAACCCCATCAATTGCGGGCCTGCGCGTGACAGGTCCTGAATCGTCTTTTTTTCATCACCAGAGGGCGGTTGGGGTGGCCTGGGATGCAGGTAATTTCCCAGGCCATAGCGCGGGAGATGGAGCGAATCAATCGTATCCACTGTGTCGTCGTCATACATGCGTGTATAGGGGTCTTGCGGGGACATTTCCAGGCGAACGGTGCGCGGTTGACGGGCGGGAAAGAAGAAGCGCTTTCCAGTTCCATCATTGGCAGGCAAAAAGCGTCGGCCTGTTTCCAGATCCAGGCTGGCATAATTTTGCAAGATGAAGCTGCGCGTGCGCCGCACCATGTAGAGACGCATCAACTCCCGCCAGTCGTCGGGCTGATTGCTTTTTTCAAAAGCTGCCAGAGAGCGCGACGAACAAGCATATTGGTGGAAGAAAGACGTTTCGCCCATCATCCGCAACAAGTTTTCTGGGCGGATGGGCAGTTCCTGATCTTCAGAAATAAACAGCCGCAGTTGATTGGAAAGGTCAAGGTAGGTTTTGTTATAAGGGGTGGCGGAGAGCAAGATGACCTTGCTTTCATTCTTGGCGATGTATTCCTGAATAATCTTATAGCGTTTGCCCTCTCGATTGCGCAAATTGTGGCTCTCATCCAAAATTACGAGTCGGTAACGCCGCAAATTGGGCAAGTCCTGCGACACGCGGCTGATGGACAAAACCTTCCCGCGCAACCGGTATTGGTCACGGTAGCTCTCCCACATTGAGACCAGGTTTTTGGGGCAGATAATGAGGGTTTCCAGGTCCTGATCATCTTCAAAAATACGTGCCAGGGCAGTTGCCATGAGCGTTTTGCCCAACCCCACCACATCGCCAATTAGCACGCCGCCGCGCCGGTTGAGGTGATGAGCAGCAATTTTGACTGCTGCGACCTGAAAATCGAACAATCGGCCTTGAAAATCTTTGGGGATCTGAAACTGACTGAGGCCAGAGCGCGCTTCCTGCGAGAGATGGTAGGCCATCTTGACATAGATTGTGTGGGGAGAAAGCAACTGCGGGCGCGCCCAACTTTCCTCAATCACTTCAATCAACTCGTTCGAAATATCCTGACTTCCCCATTGCTCCCAGCGGTCATCAAACCAGCGGGTCAGTTTTTGCGCTGCGTCGCTATCCATCACATCTACATTGAGCTCTCCCTGGTTTGAAAGGCCCGACATAGTCAGGTTGCTGCTGCCCAGGTAACCCAGAACAGGGGTAAAGCGATCTTGTCGGTAGAGAAGATAGAGTTTGGCATGAAGCGGATAGGCAGTAAAAAGTTTGACGACTACCTTTCTGCTGCGCAATTGTTCAATCAATTGTCGCAGGGCTGCTTCATCCGCATTGGTGGGAATGCCCTGGGTGAGTTGCGTGCGAAACTCGAGCGCCATCTTCTTCTTGAGCTGCAAGATCGTGCGTTGATCGGGTTCCTCACTTTCATTGCTGGCCTGCAAGGAATACAAACGGCGTAATTCTTCTTGTGGCAAGCGTTGCATTCCAACCAACACTCGCGCACAGTGCCCCTCGCCGCCCTGCCAGGCATCTACCGCATCGGCCAGGCTTTTCCAGCCGCGCAAATTGAAATAGCCCACGCAAAAATCTCCCCGATACGAAGCGTTTGCAGCGGCCTGCAAATTGGGCAAGAGCCTGACATCTATATTATCAAAAATGGTTGGCATAATGAAAGAGGCCTCCCCAGTAACAACAGTTTGGTAACACAACCGCCTATGTGGCTCGGCTGCACGGGCGGTAATTTCTTGCCGCTGTGCGCCGCAACCGCGTATGAACGGCCGGGCGATGGTTTAAGGATACAGGAAAAGCGGGCTTTTGTCAAAGAGATTCGGGCGCAGTTTGGCGAGCAGTGCGACGCGGGGGGGGGTGAGGCATGAATCGGGGCGCGTCGCACAGAGGTAGGAAGCACCCCCCAGGGGTGGTGGTTTTTGGGAGAAAAAGGGGGCCGATTTTGGGCAAAAGTGCGGCGCGCCAGGCCTTTTGGCGGGTTGGGGTGCGCGTCGCACGGGCAAGGGGTGGCAGGTTGGGGCAAATTGCCCGCCACAGTTTGCCGTTTTGGGTGTATAATTAATTTGTAACCGCCACCCCTGGCAGTTCAAAACCCTCTCTCTCGCTCGTCGAGATTAAGACGTAAGGACATATGGAAATCTCCATTCGAGCCGGTTTGCCGTTCAAAACCCTCTCTCTCGCTCGTCGAGATTAAGACATCACAGTGCGGTAGGCGCGCGCAAAGGCACGAATGAGTTCAAAACCCTCTCTCTCGCTCGTCGAGATTAAGACAGGCGCTGAGCAAAACCGATGCAATCGCCAGCACAGTTCAAAACCCTCTCTCTCGCTCGTCGAGATTAAGACAGAGGACAGGGAGGACAATTGATCGAATGGTTACTTGGGTTCAAAACCCCCTCTCTCGCTCGTCGAGATTAAGACCATGAGGTTTTCTCCTTCCAAGAGAAGGAACAGAAGTTCACCCACCTTTCTCGCCCGTCGAGATTAAGACCCGCCGCCGGTGTTCATCGTGAAAGCGCATGGTTCCTCACCAACGAGTTCAAAACCCCCTCTCTCGCCCGTCGAGATTAAGACCCACGAGGCCTCCCGTTCATAAAGCCATAAACGTCTTTGTTCAAAACCCCCTTTCTCGCTCGTCGAGATTAAGACGGAGGCATCAGTCCGTTACAAGCAGTTTCAACCACTCGTGTTCAAAACCCCTTCTCTCGCTCGTCGAGATTAAGACGACTGATTGCCGGCTTCGGCATATCCCTTGACCGGGTTCAAAACCCGGAGGTCAGTGGTTCGAATCCACTCCCCGCTACTAAAGTCAAACCAGAGTCCGTCGGGCTCTGGTTTTTCGTTAGCCTGGCGCACAGCGGTAGACATTTTTCCAAAAATGGAGGAATTTCTTATGAACCGCAGTTCGCCGGGTACGTCAAAATCCAAAGTTTCACTTTCCTTAGCCAAAGCCATCGACGGCTTCCTAAAATTCAAAACAGCAGAGGGATTAAGCCAACGCACAATTACCTCCTATGAGTTTACTCTTGGTCATTGGTTGAAATACATCGGAGATCGAGAGGTGTCGGAAATTCAATCTTCCGACCTGACCGGCTACATGGCCTGGTTGAGAACCGAATATAAACCGAGACGTTGGAACGGAAGCTCCGAGCCGCTGTCCGCTAAATCCATCCGAAATGTGTGGGTAACGTTCCGATCCTTTTTCGGATGGCTGCAAGTGGAGTTCAAGTTCCCCAATCCCGCTAAAGAAATCACTGCCCCGAAGTTTCAAAAACATCCTGTTGAAACATTTACAAAAGAGGACGTGGAAAAACTTCTCAAGGCTTGCGTTTACTCGCGCGAATCGCAAACTGAAGAACGAAAAAAGTTTGTCATGCGCCGGCCGAGCGCAAACCGCGACCAGGCGATTGTGTTGATGTTGCTGGATACTGGATTGCGAGCAACTGAGTTGTGTTCTTTGATCATCAACGATGTGGATCTCAAGACCGGAAAAGTCACCATTCGTCACGGAATGGCAGGTGGCGCGAAAGGCGGTAAAGGACGCACGGTATACCTGGGTAAGGTTGCGCGAAAAGCGGTTTGGCGTTATCTTGCCAGCCGAGAAGACGGGGACGATCCCGACGCCCCCCTCTTCATCAGCCATGCGGATCGAGCGTTCAACAAGGATAGTTTGCGTGTCTTGATCAACCGGTTGGGAGACCGGGCAGAAATCAAAAAAGCTTATCCGCATAAATTCAGGCATACCTTCGCTATCACCTACCTGCGCTCTGGAGGAGATGTTTTTACCCTCCAATCGCTGCTCGGACATGGATCGCTTGATATGGTGCGCCATTATGCTCAAATTGCCGAAGTAGATGTGGAGCAAGCGCATCGCAAAGCCAGCCCAGCTGATAACATGCGTCTGTAACCAGGAAATCTTCATTGAGCCAACTTTCCTGCGATAAACATCAATGCCTTTTTCTGGCTTTCGCGATCAAGCTTATTAAGGAAAACCTCAAGCTCATCACCCGGCGTGGATGTCGCCTTCCCAGACAGACCCGCAATGCGCTCTTGAACATCAGAAGAAAGCATGGGAGCGTAAGTGCTGTCCGTGATCTCGATACTCTCGTGCATTAGGTTCATGGAGACTGCTTTGTAATCCGCCATAGTCTGAGCATGAAGTAACCCGTAGACGGCGTGTCCATGCCGGAATTTGTGAGCTGATTTGAATTCAAGGTTTGCAATGGAAAACAACAACTCCAGGCGTTTTTGAAGCGCCTGAGAACGCGTCTTTCCAGGTTCATCCTGTGAAAGAAACTGATCCCCCCAGGAATGCGCGATCGGTGCATACCAGGGACTTGAGCCTGGAAGTGACTTACGAACGATAGCATCCCACTGCCGGACCGGCGCAAGAATATCCGGAATGTTCAACAGGAAAGTAGTCGCCTTCTTTCCATTCTTGGTATGAACGCCCAGTTCTGGCCATTGGCGAAGTCTGAGATTATCAAGATCAACAGCTTCTATTGGTAATGTGGTAAAAGCGCTGGCACGCATGCCAGATAGGAAGAGCATTGCAGCAGCTGCTTTGTCGCGCAATAAGGCCAGGCTTTCTTCGGGAACAGGGGTGGTAAGTAATTTTTGGACCTCATCCAAAGAAACAAAAACATTCTCTGAAGAAATTTGCGGTTGGCGCGGTCGCCGGAGGGTATCAATCCACGAAATAGGAAGGTTATTCATTTCACGAGGATATGTGACCTTCGCCCAACGAAAAAAACGTTTACTTGAGTCAATAATCTTCTTTTGGGATGCGCTGGCCAGAGTTCCTTTCCCTTCCTTGCCTGGTAATGAAGCCAGATAGGACGGTAGGGTCGGGCGTATAGTCTGGACATTGCGGAAATTCTGATCGTCTGCCCAAAGCAGCAGATGACGTAAGTAAAAGCGGTAGCGTTCCACGGAGGCTTGGTTCAACTGTAGAACTTCTTCGAGGTACTTGAGATGTTCTTTGACTTTAAGATAGTTCTGGCGTTCGATCACGATGGGCTCCACGATTAATAACGGCTCCACAATTTGCACAAGTACCTTTGATTAAGACCAGGTTTCCCTTAATCGGTTGAATCTGGGGAAAAAGTAATTTGGATACCTGGTTACAACGCAGACAATAGGCTTCATCTTCGGTTAGCTTTTTAGCTGCTTTTGGCTTGCGTTGGTTGTTGACCCATCTGGCAAATTCTTCCCCGTTGATCCAAATCCGATTGCGGTTGTCTCTTTGGTGAGGGAGATCTATCTGCAACCAATCCCGCAATGTGCTTTCAGCAATACCTAGTTCCTCGCAAATTTCACGCGGGGTGTATAACATCGGTAATAACCCTGGTGCTTTGATAATGACGTTATGAGGTAATTTGGTTCGGTGATTTCTTACTTCCATCCAACGATACTCCTATTAATATTTGGGACTAGTAATTCCTGTGATCCAGTTCCATTGTTGCTTTTTGCATGCTGTGGTCAATTAGCTGGCGTAACATGAATATTTTGGAAATAAGGTCTCGATTTTTCTGATGGTCGCCCTT
>JARKOR010000179.1 GCA_029975625.1 Nanosynbacter sp.
GGTTTTCGCCGCGGGCGTGAAATCCGTTAAGCAGGTCGAGAAGGGTTTTCATACGCAGCCCTCTGATTCATGAGCAGATGTCATCAGGGTACCACCTGGAAGCCGATCCGCAAGAATCCTCTTTGAAAGGTCCCGGATTCAAACCTCTTGTCAGAGAACCAGCACTTCACCCTCTTCCGGAACAACGGCGAAAATCCCGAGCGCAATCAGCGTGTCGGCGCACCGGCCGCACAGGGGGAAGTACTTCACGCCGTCCTCCGCAAGCGACATGACAGCCTCGGCCCTCCGCCGCATCTCGCGGAAGGCGGCCTCGTCCACCTCTACCTCGAAGATGGACTTCTGCACCCTGAACCCGTAATCCTTCATCACACGGGCTATCTTCAACAGCCGACGGGGATTGGCTATGTCGTAGGCGACGATCATGTTCACGCCAGGACGCTCCTCCTTCAGATTATCATGTAATCAAGCACGGCAATCCTGATCCCTCGCCCTGAGACACGGACATTCCGGAGGCATGCGGCACAGAGCCGATACATACGCACCGAATCCGTCCCCGGATTAATCAGCGCGCGCGCGCGGGTGACGATCTCCCGGATGCCGTCCGGGTCGAGATCACATTCGAACACCGATTTCTGGGTATTCAGGCCGAATTCCTTCAGAAAACGGTGGAATACCCTTCTTGCCTTGTGTGAGCTTATGTCATAGGTCAGGAGCACTATCATTGGAGTAACCCGTCGAGCGACCTGTTTTTTTCACTTCAACAGGAGCGGCTGATACTCGGCGATCTCCCCCTCCACGAGGCGGCGGTACTGCCGGGCCTGGAATACCATGGCATCACCGTAGGTCAGACGCTTTTCCGCCAACGGATAGAAAAACTCCGTTGAAATCTTCTTTTCGAACGCCTGGACCAGACGCGCGAAAGCAGGAGGATGGAGACGTACGGCTGGCTTACCGCTTCGGGCCTCTTCTATTTCCGGGGTCTCCTCCATCCGCTGATCTGGCATGTCGAAGACGTCCTCTTCCTCCCCGCTCGTCATTTGGCCGATCCGGTCCATACACGCTGATGCCAGGAGTTCTTCCGTATCGTCCGTCGTCTGTAGCTCCGGCAGCTCCAGTTTATAGAAATCATGCTCCTTCAGAATCCCCAGGTTGAAAAGCGAGAGGGTCAGCGTATCGGCCAGGATGGCCCGGAATTCCTCCACCAGGTCGAGGGGGAGCGAATGCCGACCGTATTCCAGGGAATGCAGCACTCCGGGATACGGATCCAGTCCGGCCAGTCTGACCGCCGCATTGGCCCGGTTGATCAGAAATGTATAGAGCAGCGACAGAACCGAATTCACCGGATCGGTCGGCGGGCGCCGCACCCGGCGACGGAAGCCGAAGTCCCTGTCCAGGCCGAATCCAAAGGCGGGAAAATACAGGGCTCCCGCCCGACCTTCGAGCCCACGGACGCTCTCGACCGTCCCCGCATCCTCGAGCCTTCTGACCAGCCCCCGAATCTCGGCCGCGGCGACGCCTGCCTTCGACACCTTGCGGGTCCGCTGGATACGCTGAAGCGCCGTGGCCATGTTCATAAGTTTCCCGGCCGCAATGCTTTTTGCGGTCTTCAGGCAGAACCCGGTGTCATCCAGCAGCGCGAACTGTCTTTTCCTGAGAAACACGTTCTTCGGTTCGACCGATGCGAGCCTTCCGAGATAACGACCGTCGGTTCTGAGGAAAACGGTGTCTATGCCCTCCCTGAGGAGCAGCTTCATGGCCTGGGGGGTGATGGTCACGTTTCCCACTATAACGATCTGACTCAACCGGTAGGTGAAAAGGGTGCGAGTGGAATCATTGTCCGGCGTCCGGACGATCAGATGCCGCCCTTCCCTGACTATCCTGGCGCCCTGAGTCTGTACGTACACGATCATTGTCCCACCTCAGTATCCCATTTGGACCGTCTTCTCGTTCGCTTCCCTTTCTTCCATTTCTCTGCGGGACTCATCCTCGGACATCCTCTTCCGACCTTCCACGCTGTCCGGGTAAAGATCCACCGACACCGCATCCTCGTGGATCTTCCACATGGCGCCGGTCGCAGGGTCAACGATCAGGATACCAATGAGCCCTCCAAAAACGATATTTCCCAGGTACCAGCCGTTAAGCCCGGCCTTTACTTCCACCTCACGGGGAATATATCCCTCCCTGCTGATTCTTACCCTGTAATGGGCGGGCTGAAAGAAGCCGGCATCGTTCGAAAGCGACGCTGTGAAGGGGGTACGGGTCTTCGTAATGGCCAGACCGGTCCGGGCGTCGATAATCTCGCAGTCGGCTTCCGGCCTTGAAAGGATCGGAAGGGTTTTCGGCCCGCCGGATACGATGGACGCGCAGCCCGTGGCGAAGCAAAGAGAAAAAGCGATGAGTGAACGAGTGAATTTTAAAAAGCGCATAGGTAGCCTCCATGGGTGTTTTGTGGGGCTACCTTATGTCAGGGGGGAGAAAATGACGAGGACTGCAACGTTGCGGTGTTAACAGCGGTCGAACGGTGGGCGGCGAGCGACGTTCGACGGAACGTCATACCTTGATGACAAGTTCCGAGTATGGGGGCAGCTGGGAGTCAGTGGTAAGCAGACGGAGAGGCTCACTGAGAGATTGGGCGAGGAGCATGCGGTCAAAAGGATCTTTGTGGAGATGCGCCAGCCGGGTGAGCGCAAGGGTATGCTCGGGTGTTATAGACAAAGGCTCGAACCCGCTCTCCCTTATTCCGGCCGCGAGTTCGGCGGGCTCGGCTTCCAGTTTCCCCAAGGAGATCTTGATAACGGATTCCCAAAGCGAGGCGGCGCTGACATAGACGTTTTCCGCATCGGTTATTATCTTGCGGGCCGCTGGAGAAAGCAGAGAAGAATCTTCGAGCCACCATAGATAAATATGGGTATCCAGCAGGATTCTCATGCGCCTGCCTCGAATGAATCAATAACCTCATCGGGTAGAGGAGCGTCAAAATCATCGGCTACCCTGATCTTACCCTTCAGCCAGCCGGGTTTACGGGCGGCTTTCCCGCCGCTGTACGGCACAAGACGGGCGAGGGGTTTATTCCCCCGGGCAATGACAATATCTTCGCCTTCCTGCACCTCGTCAAGCAGACGTGAAAGATTGGTTTTCGCTTCATGGGTGTTGACGATCACCATATGTGCCTCCACTTGCTTAGTTCAAGTTAGTTTACTCCGCAAAGCGGGTTTTGTCTATAAAGAACATCGGTCGAGTGTCGAACGTCAAAAAGCGGTTATGAACCCGTCACGATTGATCAGATCGTGACGAAGGTCCGTCGTAATCCCTTCGTAAATCAGGTCAATTCCTTCTCTTCAGCGACAAAACGAACGAGCAAACAGTCCAGTCCGTCGTAATCCCTTCGTAAATCAGGTCAATTCCTTCGTTAATTTCACCTTTGGCATTAAAAGGTGCAGCCGTGTTTTTACGTCGTAATCCCTTCGTAAATCAGGTCAATTCCTTCGAATTACCCTCTCCCCGCTCTACGGCAACACCTCGGAGTCGTAATCCCTTCGTAAATCAGGTCAATTCCTTCTACCTGACCGAGAGACATGAACGGCTGTCCGACGTGGTCGTAATCCCTTCGTAAATCAGGTCAATTCCTTCTGTTGAGTCGACTTGGGCCAACAGATGAAGTTCTGGACCGTCGTAATCCCTTCGTAAATCAGGTCAATTCCTTCATTTCGGCCGTTCTGGAAGTTCGGTTCGACGCCGAGGGTCGTAATCCCTTCGTAAATCAGGTCAATTCCTTCGGGAGGACGAAGAATGAACATACGAGCGTCCATGCTCCCTGGGTCGTAATCCCTTCGTAAATCAGGTCAATTCCTTCGTTAGACATAAGAATTCAACAGACTGGAGGTAATTGTCGTAATCCCTTCGTAAATCAGGTCAATTCCTTCAGGCCCCTGATCGTCGATAAGGGGAGGAATCATGACTGACGTCGTAATCCCTTCGTAAATCAGGTCAATTCCTTCCCAGCCTTCATTAAGCTATGTGGATGGAAAGTTGACCTTGTCGTAATCCCTTCGTAAATCAGGTCAATTCCTTCAGGATAGCATGAAGGGATATAGCCCCATAATGGGAATGTCGTAATCCCTTCGTAAATCAGGTCAATTCCTTCCGGCAATAGCGTGGGCCATGAGGTTTGATGACATGGTCGTAATCCCTTCGTAAATCAGGTCAATTCCTTCCGCGCCCTCCCTTTTCGTAATTTTTTCGGCAAGTTACGCCCTCTTTTCCGCAGACCTCCCAAACATAAACGACCAAAATGAATAAATAACATCGTTTCTCGCCTCCTTTCCACGTCTTAACATATTGAATTTTAAGTCTTTTTTCATTTTACGCAGACCTCGAAAACCACATCATGCAATTCCGCATTAAAATCAACGTGTTATCAAAATCAGTCATTTCACCCTCATGGTTCGCGTAATCCAACTCCGACACTCGACGATTCTCAAAACGGACTATGGTCGAAGATCATCACATCACCGGTAATGGGGGACCGATAGTACAGTTTCAGCGCCTTTCCATGCAGGGAATGGGCAATCTTCAGATAGAGCCACACCGGCCCGGCGCCGGTAAGAACCACTTCGTTCCTCTCACCGGCCAACTCCCTTGCCTTCCTTTCATACTCCTTCATTTCCACCAGTTTAGCCGCTCCGGTTTCGGCGTAGAGGGTTTCGATGTCGATGGTTATGCAGTCAGCCATTGCCGGATTTTTCCTTTCATATTTGCGAGGTCGTTTCTGTCGAGTATTTGGATCCCCATGACTTGTGCCCGTTTTTTCACGTATTCGTCAGTTACCGATCGGGCTGATGCAAGCATCTTCTTGCCGAAAAGGCCGAGAGCCTGGTCCCCGAGCGAATCTAATTCATACAGGAACTCCTTGCCAATACCTTCACCTCCCTCCTTGACTCTATTTGGGTTACTGGTCTTGCAGGAGATGAAGAAAAGGCGATTCCCCATGCTCATCATGACATCGAACTCGTTTCTCGGCGGCTTTTTGCCTGTGGCTTCCCACTGGCCGACTACATTCAACGCTACCTCCTCCGTGCCCGCTGCCTTCGCTGCCATATAGACGTACTCCTCGAACCAGAAGCCGCGCAGATAATTCGCGTGCTCGAGGGTATCGACACGCAGCCCGCCGTTTCTTCCCGCAACGGCTATACCGTGCCGTTCCAGTATAGGAACAATGGCAAGGGTGGCGGCGTCAAGAGAATTCGTCTCTATTGGAAATGACACTTTCTCCAGGTTTTCCGGAAAGGAACCGTTCAGTATGCCGATTGAGCGTTCCGACCTGATTGCCAAATCGCGTAGAGCCTCCGTTGCCGCTCTTCTGGCAAGGATGGGCGAGGTGTCTCTGGTGGTGTTTTCCACGGTGAACCCGTAAACGGCAAGATACTCCTTAATCGGTATCCTGACGTCGATGGGGAGAGTTCTCTCTTCCGGTGAAACCTGGATAATCTCGTGATCACGTGTATTAACATAGTGAATAGGGAGATCGGCGCTGTAAAACACCTGGAACGAGCCCAGTGTGCCTATCTTGGTGCCCCCGGTAATATTCAGACTGATTTCGCAGCCGGGACAGGCACCTATAATCGATTCACATACGGAGATAACGTTCCCCATGCCGTAGGGATGAATCTCCCGCCCCTCCACATCAAAACCCTTGCTCTTGATTACTTTCTCCAGGCGATCTTTTTGCGCCTTCTTGTCACTGGTATACAGCAGAACCACGGTGTCCGGCCTGAACTGCAGTACCGTCGTGAGATTGGGTATCGGCTGGTCCGAGACCAAGCAGACATGGATTTTTTTCATAAATCCTCCTGAACGCGTTACTTTTTTTCTTTCGCTGCTTCCTCCCGCACCTTGTTGCGGATATCCTTCAGCACGGCCTTTTTTCCGCCATATCCGCGCAAGACTCCCGCAACACTCCACACCGGCCTGAGCCGCACCTCATCACCGAACAGCTCGATCTCAACCGTATCAGTCACGAGCCGCTTTAGTGCCTCGCGCGGTAGCGTCAATTGACCCTTTGAGGTGATTTTCGCTGTTGTCATGGTGGTAATTCCCTTGCATATTGTCCGTGCATACTAATTTCAGATGGTAAATTCAGCCGGTTTTACGAATTATGGGTAGTAAACAGTCTGCATATCGCTGGATTTTTTGATGGATACTGTTCAAATCATTTCTATTCCGACGATTTTCAGAAGATTTCCATTTTTTTCCAATGTCAATCGCGCCGTAACGGCAGCTTTCCGCTCGAAGAGCTTCTTGCGCAGCGGTTCCGGAACGATACTTCGGTCGCTAGAAAGCTTCAACTCTGCCTTTTTGCCCTCGAAGCTGGCGGTGAGGACGGCATTGCCGGGCGACCAGGTGAGGACGGCGGATGGCCAGGTGACTGATTCCGTCACAACCGGCGGAGGTTCAGGCTTCCGCTCTGTTACGGTCGCATCCTCTTCAGGAGCAGTCGGCCGATCGGTGAATGTTCTTGCCGGATAAGGATTCGCGGAGTCCGGTGGCAGTATTTCCAGTGCGGCCCAGCCAAAAGGATGGAGGTTGTTTTCGGCTTTTGGCGAGTCCCCGGCAAGCCAGAGCGTTGTGGAATGAATCCCGTTCTTTGCAGGCTCTCCCTGCTTACCCATGATCCTGATATTCCGGGCGCCGACAACCGTAACACTCTCGGCCCCGGCATGGCGGCCAATCCGCACGGGAAACACCTCTTTCAGCAAACGGTCGCCAAATGCCTTCTGCATGGCGCTGCGCACCCCCGACGGCAGATTGATTCCTTTCAGGAGTTCCTCGTCAGCCGTCATCTCCTGAAGAAAAAAACCGGTGGCCTTTCCGAAGAATATACTCTCAACCGGGACAGCGTTTTCTTTCCGTACCGGCGCCCCCTGCTCAGGCTCGTGCAGGGTTATGACACCTTCGAAAATCGACTGCGTATCGTGGCGGATCACTTCCAGAATCTGCTGGGGGCCTCGGGCATCGTACTTGGAAAGCTTCTTTTTCTTGTTCACGGCATAGCAGATCCGCGTCTCGGGACGGCCAATCGGCAGCAGGTCGGAGATCTTCACCAGACGGAACGGGTCACCGGCGAAGTTGCCGCCCATGAGTTGCTCTTCCATCTGGCGCGCATTCCTCGCATCTTGCCGTTTTCCCTTGTTCAGCGCATTCAACCAGCCGGTGCGCAGAGCCCCTTTCAGGGCCGAACCGGGAATATAGGGCGCCTGGTCCAGCGGCAGATAGCTGGTGCGGGCGATCATGAACTTATTCAACTCTTGCTTGACGTCCCGCTCATTGCGTGGGTTGAGCTTTGTCAGAACCCGTTCATAGCTGGCCAGAAAGCCGCCGGCTACCGGAACTGAACGCCATTCCGGCCGCGCTTCGCGGTTGCCCATGAAACGATACAGCTCAACGATCGACTCCAGGGTCCCCCTGTCGCAGATCGCCAGAAATTTCGCCTGGTCGGCGGCATTCAGCGAACGGACGAAATCGAGCGGGTCAAAGGCGACCAGCCGCTTCGCGCCCTTGTCCACCATGAAGCCGGTAGGCTCGTAGACGTCGTCGCAGCCGATATGCACCGGTGAAAAGATATGCAGTCGTACCTTGTATGGAACCTGTTTCGCCATGTCAGTCCACCTCCAGCCGAACCGGTATGTAGAGGGAATATCCTTGCGCCACCGACGTCTCCTGAATTTTGGAGAGCCCGGTGAGCGAAACGCCGAGATAAGGCCGTTTACGGGCGTCAGCCATATCAAACGGAAAGAGCAATGCCCCTTCGTCGGCCATGATGACCGGATTCTTGAACGGCTTTCCCGAGACGGCCAACCGGTCACCGTGCTTGCCGAAGCGGGTGAACGGGGCAAACAGGGCATCCCGACAGCGCCCCTGTTCCGGGACGCACGGGGCCAGTGTATAGAGGGTATTGGGCGTTTCCGAGCCGTACGCCGCCATGTCAACCTCCCGGCAGGAATCAATTCTGAACTTCCCCATGCCCGTCGATGCGTCCCTTCCGAACCCTCCGAGGCCGATCCGTTCCAAGCCCATGAGGAGAGACTCGCTGGACAGCATTGCCGGCTCAATTCCGGCGAAGATAACCAGACGGCTGCCCGATGGAAAGAGTGTCATCGATTGCAAATAAGGGGCAAAACCCTCGCCGGTGGTACCGGTCAGGCGGTTAATGCTGTTGTGGCTTTGCAGGTAGTCGGTTCCGGCGCCCGGCAGTTCCCCGGACGAAAGATACCGGCAGGCCGCAAGATCGGCCAACGCTCCGGGTTTGTCGCAGACAAGCCATTTTCGCTTCTTGTACTCTTTGCGCTTGCCGATGCGATCTTCCTTCGACATACCGGAAAAATCGAACAGGAGATCAAGCGGCGCGTCCGGTCGTTTGAGGGCAACACCGCCGGTCGACAAAGCGGGAAAGGCCGATGAAAAGACGGCAAAGGGGCATTCGGCGTAGCAGGTCATCGCCTTGTCGAGAGGCAGCGACAGCAGGGCCGGATCGTAAGCCGACTGCCAGCAGAAGTGCCCGAACAGGGTATCGCCCTTGATCGGAGTTCCAAAAGGCGAAAGGGGCTCTATGGTTATTTGGTAGGTTTGCACGGCCGCACTCCTTAAAACGGGTTGCAGGACTGGAATCGTTCCTGCACGGCAGGATCGTCGAAGGAAAAGACCACCCGGCCGTAGCCGCGGCTGCCGCTCCCGCCGATTGCATCCATCTCCACCAGCTTGAGCCCCTTGAAGAGAAGATTCTCGAACAGGGCTTCCTCCCCATCCCCCAGCACCTTGAAGGTAATCGTAAAGTCGAACTCGGTCCCTTCCGGCACCCTCTCGATAAAGCGCGGATGCTCTGCGGTTCCCTTTACCCGGTTGATGGTATTCTCCGACTTGACCTCGGACAACGGCCAGCGGTTGTCCTTGGCGCGTTGCTTCCACTCCTCGTTCAGGTAGCAGTCGGCAAAGGAAACCCGCGTCGGGCCGAAGCTCCCCGACTCATCCTGCTCGGCGCCGCCCGCGCCGAAAAACTTCACGATTGCCTCTCCATTGGCCCGCATGGTTTTATCAAAGGCTTGATCCAGTTTCTTCGGCGAAATCGGGCTGCCGCCGGTAATGGCCATGAAGCCGCTCTCCATCTCCAGCAGGGAACGGGTCTTGCCCTTCAGCGATGAGCCGGGGATATACGGTTCCTGTGAATGGGGGTGCTTGATAACCGGGCTGTCGGTTCCGCCGATGTGCATTTCCATGTCGCCGGAACCGATGTGTAGGCCGCTTTTGAGTATAAGGACGCCCTTGTAGACGCAGATTTTATGGAGTTTCATGATGGTGGTCTCCTCTCTGGAAAGTAATGGTTATCGTTGTGGCCGCTGATTGGGGACATATTCCCGGCGATAGTTTTGCGAGGAAGGGGCTGACCGGTGCTCGCCCGGGTTTCCTTCCTTTTCCACACAATACTTGTAGTACCCCAGGAATGCCTCGAAAAAGCCGCAGAAGAGCTCGAAGTCCTTCCGGTCGTGAACCTGTCGCAGTGAATCACTGATGAATCCCTTGAAGGTAACGCCGATAAGGTCGCGCCCGGCGGCATAGGCCGCTTTGGCATTGACCATCTTTATGTAGGGGAGAAGCGCGGCGAAATCATCGGGGCTTGCCTGAGCCATCCCCTTATAGCGGTTCACTTCGTCGAAAAATTTCCGGATCTGAGTCGGTTTATTGACTTTGTCCCGTGATGCAAGACGTTCCTGGTTGACTTCCCGCGCCAGCGCCTCGGCGGTGGTCGAAAAGAGCTCGGGGTCGATAATACCGCCGGTGCGGTCTTTCCAGAGTTGTACGGTCATCTCTTCCTCCTATCGTTGATTGTAGAGTACCTGCCAAAGGGCGATTTTCAGTTTTCCATCCAGATCGTGCAGCCAGGCGGCAATGTGCCGTACCTCGTCAAGGGCCTTTGCACGGGTTTCCTTGTCCAGATTCTTGCCGACATTGCGGGTGGCGCTGTAGATGAAGCTAGACCGCCATGCCAGGCAGGACATATTGTCAAGATCAATCGGTTTTCCCGAGGCAAGCAACATCTTTTCGGCACGGGCCGTCGCCATCAACTCATTGAGCCGGTAGAGGAATGCCTTGCCGATATAACCCTGCCGTTGCCATGCCTCCAGCGCGTCCCGCTTTTGCATAAGGTCTTCAAACCCATCCCACGTTACGCTCTCGCCGAACAGGGTAATACGATTCCGTCCGGCATCTTTGGATTCCTTCAGCGCCTCTTCCGCCCGCTCCGCGACCACCGGCACCGGGACTCCCGGCTTGTCGACCGTTATTCCGGCGGAGATGGTGATTTCCGGGTTGACGCAGGAGAACAAGCGGAAACTCTTCCGCAGCACCGGCGCGAACTCGATGATGCGATTCCAGGGGCCCATGAGAAAGAGGTCGTCACCACCCGCGAACACGGTGTAGATATTCCGGAAGCGAGTGTCCTGCGCCAGCAGTTGCGGCAGATAGATACTGAAATAACCGTTCATCTGACGGCTGAAGGTGGCGAGTCGCGACAGGTTGAGCCGCTCCGGCGGCAGACCACAGGCAAAGAGCCTGCCCAGGTTGTCGACGTCGGCCTTCAGCACACCCAACGCCTCGACGCCGGTGAACTTTTCATCCGAATCATGGCTGGGATTCAAGGCCGCCTTGGCGATATGGTGGAACGACTTTGCCCCTCCCTCCCTGATCATGTCGATCAGTTCGAGCTTCTTCTCCTCGCTCATCCTGCCATGCAGCAGTCGGCCGTCATGCTCATCTTCCGGGGTATAGACAGGCACATAGCCGCTGATGAAGCGAACCGCCAGCCCGGAGCTCAGGGGCTCGCCGGTTCGGGCAAGCTGCATCATGCGGTGCAAACCGCCGGTCGCGGCCAGTTTTCGCGACGTCTTCTCGTCCAGGTCGAAGGAAAGCTGACAGCAGCCGAAGATCGGCTCTTTCAGGCGATTGCCGGAGAATGCCGCGTCAGCGGCCAACACCGAAACGGTGCGGGCTTTAATCAACTGTGCTCCAAGTTGTATCTGGTCACGACAGATGAAACACGCAGCCTCGTTCTCCCCAAGATAGCCGTCGCCGAGCGTCCTTGGATCGGCCGGGCGTTTGCCGCAGAAGGGGCAGATCCCCAGGGTGTTGTCGAAAGAATCAAGGTAGTTGGCGACAACCCCGGCGTGGTCGTTAAGGCTGAGTTTGCGGTATTTCTTGGCGTCGGCAGCCTTTCCCAGCCGCTCCCACAGGCCGGGGAATTTCCCCATGGAAAGGTCGCCGCCGCAAGCGGTACAAGATGAGAACCCGATGGTTACTTCTCCGTAGAAATGGCTGACCAGCCAGCGATTCAACTCCTCTTCCACTTGCTTGATCGCCTCCAGCGTCTCCGGCAGGTTCGGCGCCAGCAGGGTGAATTTACCCGCTGCGTTGAGTAGTACGGAGGTGGCGGGCAGACCGAGAGTTTTGCAAAGACGGTCGGCCGCAAGCTCCGAAAGGAGCGACACCGCAAAGGAGCGGCCGCGTAGCAGCTTTGCCGCGGAACGGTTTGTGCTTCCCCCTTCGCTGAAGATAAAGTTCTGGATGCCGTAGAAGTCACTGGTCACCAGCAGGAACTTTTCGATTTCGTTATCCCTGATGGCTGCGTCAGTGAGCGTTCCGGTCCGCGCGTGGTAGCCATAGAGAGCCCCCGCCAGCGCGGCTGAAGTCCTGCAATGATCGTACAGGGATACATCGGGGATGACCTTCCCAACTGTCGCGGCTGGAATTGATGATGCGAACCTCTCCCAAAGGCTGGAGAAATGATCAATCCACAGACCCGGAACCTCCCGATGCTCAAGCTTCCGGAGTTCAAGAGCAAACAGGTCGAATAGCGCAGCGTACTCCGACTTTGCCGCCGCATCAGCAGCAGGCTCGGCCTCGCTCCTCCGCACCGGGAAGAGCTGTTCAGGCGACATCTCGCCGAGCCGGAAGCGGTGGTGATAAGTTTCAAGGGTATCCGCCTGGTAAAATTCCTTGCCCCGCGACATCTCCTCGGCAAGGGGGATCAGCCTGGTCTTGCGAAAATCCCGGAAGGTGACACCGGCCTCATCCCCTTCAAAAACCTGCCGGTCCAGTCCGCTCCCGAGGCGGTCCGCCTGGGTAACAATCCACTGCAGAGGCGTCTCGGGCTTGTGATGCATGGCGGCAAGATTAATGAGCGAATCGCCCGATCTCGCCTCGAACCGGTCATCCAGCGCTGGCAGATATTCTGCGAACCGTTCAATGAACGCCGCGGTATAGAGAGCATGCAGGTGAGTATGCCGATTCTGCTCCCGGTTATACGGCTGGTAAAGCCCTGCATTGTCTTCCGTATACGTGCTGGTTACCTCCATACCCGCTCGCTGGGCAAACTTCCCCATATCATGCAGCAGCCCCGCGAGGGTCACCGCCAACAGCTTCTTCCCCACCTCATCATTCATATGCACCTCCGTTATTTCGTACCTCATGAGGGAAATCCGTCGAACGTCGGTAAACCGGTCGATCGTCGATACTTCAGCAGCATTATCGCACCATCATGTTGCCTTCGCGTTTAAGCATTTCACGGTTTACCACAAAAGGCGCTCGTCGCACGACGTATGTCGCCCTCACACCACCACCCGTATCCTCTCCCTGTCCAGCGGTATCCCGTACCTCACCCCCGGCTTCCTACCGTGGGTGGCTATGGCGATTTTCCCAGCCTCGCCGGACCCGAAGGCCCGCTCCAGCTCCGCCTTGATCTTGGAACGGTAGGACTTGAAGTTGTACTCATCCAGAGCGGCGACCCCGGTGGCGCTCATCTCCTCGACCGCTCTCCCGCGGTTGATGCTCCGGTACACCTCGGCCACCTCACCGGCGCGGGCCACGACCTCGTCCTGTGTGAGGGTACAGCCCTCGCACCCCCGGCAGGTATCCTTCCCGCATTCACTTTCCCGCTTGCGCAGGGCGAAGAAGGCGTACAGCGCCAGTTGAGCCGGCATCAGGTCGCACTCCCTCCCCCTCCACACCACCTTGCCGCCGGGGAGATCGACCACCAGTTCGTGCCGCTTCTCCTTCACCAGGCTGAGCATCAGGGCCGCCGGGCTCTCGGGCGCCTTCAGGTGGCGGGTGGACAGCCGGTCACGGATCGAGAAGAACGGCATTGGAAGCAGTGTCACGCGGGCGTACCGGGTCTCCATGAAAAAGGGTTTGCCGTCCCGCCCCCGCAGTTCGATGGACGCGGACTTCCTGGGCGGAAAAAAGAAGTCGCGACACCCCTCGAACTCGGGAGAAACCAGCACGTGGAATATCCGGTCCATGGGTCTGGCGTAGCATTGGGCCGCCACCGCCAGACAGGCGCCCATGGTCTTCCTCCCGCCTGCGATGGAGAAATACACCGTACTCTCCGGGTCGGCGGTCAGCTCGAATGCCGCATCCATACAAGCCCTGAGAAACAGCTCGTTGTCCTCCTCGCCGCCGATGTCGTCGATCTCCCGACCGTGCTCATCGGTTACGGCCGTCACATGCCGTGAAGAAAAGTCCACGGAAGCTGAATCAAGGTCGTATTCCCGGAGAAGCTGGTAATAATGACCGGTATCGGGAGCAAGGAGGTGGGCGTTTACGGTCGTTTTGCCTTCGCGTGTGGTAATTATGCGAATAGCGTCCGGCATCCTCCCTTCCTGGAGCAGGGCATAGAGGGTTTCGGTGATGACCTGAGGGCTCAGGCCGCATACGGCGAGCAGGACTCGTTTCATGGTTTCTCCGTTGTTCGTCGGACGTCGTTCGTCGGATGTCGAGAAGATGTACTTCCACGTTCGACGACCGACGTTCGACGATTTATTCCCGATTTTCCACGTTTGACGACCGACGTTCGACCGATTTTTCGACGTTAGTCGAAAAATTAATCTTCCCCAGCCCGAAGCTCGTTTGTTTCCCCAGGTGCAGTTCCCGGGAAAGTTCCAGGAGCGGCAGAAACGGCCCGATTCTACCCTCGTAGGTAATGCTTCCCAGCAATCCACCCATGAGCATGGTCTGTTCCTGGCGGTTGGACCAGCGCTCCCAGTCGTGCCAGCGTAGAGACGATGTCGCTGTTTTCACCACCTGAGCCGTAGCGACAAGCCCCCTGTAATCCAGTGGCGGTTCACCATGGCCATAGGCGGTGAAGAGGGAAGATACGCGGCGGAGCATCGCCCGGACCAGAAGGTGAAATGGAAGCTCGGCGGAGAGGGAATTGCCGGACTTCAGGCGCAAGGGCGTAGGAAGGCGCACCTCAAGGGTACTGACCGATTCCGGTACTTCCGGTTCACGCAGGGCAAGGGTTGTCAGGGTTGTCGGCATTGTGAGCTTCCTGGTTTCTCCGTCATAGATTGTCTTCCCGTTGCAAAGCACCCTCTCCAGCCGGAATCCCGGACGTTTCCCGCCGGCCCGCTTTCCTATGCCTGTCCCGCCCATCATTTCGAATGCGTAGATGAAATAGGGGAGAGATTCATTGACCGGACCGAAAAGGATTAGTGAGAAATCAAATCCGTCCCCTGCATGAAAAACGGTTTCGGCGGACAGGGGCGGCTCGATGACATAAGGGTGCGGCGGCGCGGCAACACGGTTCTTGTCGCCGTCGCTCTTTTCAGTGAGCTCGAAGGTGCGGGCATAGAGACAGCGCGCCGCCAGCAGGCAGGAACGACAGTCCCGCTCCCGGACCGCGCAGACGACCTTCTTCAGTGCCCCGCCGAAGGCTCCGCGAAAGGTTGAACCCTTGAATGGAGGGAGACAGGCATCACTCAGTAACGAACAATGGAAATCATAACGTCCGAAAAGCATGGTGGATAACCTTTCAGAGGATTTTCGTCCGATTATTACGTTGTTCAGAACGGAAAGCAACGACTGCAACGTTGCGTTATGTGGAGAAAAGATATGCGCCGTCGTACAGAAGGCCCAAACGGACGCAGGCCTGCTGAAGGATACGGAAGGGGCCGCGTTCCCGGTGACGCGATGACGGGCCGAGGACGATTCTACTCGCTGATAAGATTTTTACCACAACATTTTTTGAATGAAACGGGATTAGGTATCGCAAGGCAAAGGACCGCAGCCGTCACCTGGATCCGCAGGCCGCTCCTGTAAACCCCAAACCGGTGCAGCGCGTTTTACAAAGCAGAAAAGAATCCGAGAAGGGCCTCGGAAGGAGGTGCCAGATGAGAAAACTTACACTTCTGCTTCTGACATTGATGACCCTGACAATGACCGGCTGCGTCGCGTATCCGGGTTATTACGGATACTATGATTCCGGTTACTACGGCTATCCCTC
>JARKOR010000181.1 GCA_029975625.1 Nanosynbacter sp.
TTCAGTAAAAACACAGTCTGCGGATGTTGTTGGGCGCGCGCGTCCGTCCCATCATGCGACAAGCGAACTTCACACGGGACGTAAACAGGGGATATCTGAGATAGCAAGTGCGGTCCCAAATAAACTACAGGACAATATCAGTCAGTCTCTTCAGGCGATTGATGGTGAACAACAACAGGAAAAGCAGATCCATAAAAAACGTCGCCAGAAGCGCCGGTGGGTGAAAATTGCTTTGTGGGTCTTTGGGGCGCTCGTAGCGGTTGGTATTGGCTTTTTATTGTGGCGCGCCTGGAATATGGTTAGCCAGGTGTTCAATGGTAATATTCTTGGCATTCTTCAGCAGCAGGAGCTAAAAATGGATGCTCAAGGCCGCAGTAATGTTCTTGTTGTCGGGACGACCGATGATGATCCGACTCGAAAAGCTGAGGGTGATGGCATTCTTACTGACTCCATGATGGTCATCAGTGTTGATCAGAAGAAGAAAGATGCGTATATGTTTAGCATTCCGCGTGATCTTTGGGTGAAGTATGGTACTGCTTGTTCGGCGGGATATGAGGGTAAAATCAACGTTATGTTTGGCTGTATTGCCGATGGCGACACGGAAGAGGCGGAGAAAGCTAGGCTAGAGGGTATCCGAACGTTTGTGGGTGATATTTTAGATATGGACATCCAATATACGGTCCACGTGAAATCGAATGTTGTGCGCGACGCGGTAAATGCGGTTGGCGGTGTCACAGTTAACGTCGAGAGCCGTGATGAGCGCGGTGTGCTTGATGCAAGTCTTGACTGGATGTGCACGCAAGACAACCCGACGGCCGAGGAGCAGCAAAGACGCTGTCCGACTGGGCATTATATTGACTTTCCGAATGGACCAAACGACATGGATGGCGATAAGGCTATGTGGTTCTCGCGGGCACGTGGTGTTGGCTATGGCGAGACATATGGACTGGAACAGTCGAACTTCGACCGGGAGAAAAATCAACAGCTTGTTCTTATGGCACTCAAGAACAAAGCAATGTCGACCGGTACGCTGACGGATTTTGGTAAAATCACAAAACTAATGGACGCGATGGGCGATAATCTCCGGAGTGATGTTGAATCGGCAGAGATTCGTACGATTATGAGTATTGCCTCGGAAATGAGCGATGAGAATATCCATCGGCTTGATTTATATAGTGAGGAAAATCCACTCATGACGACAGGTATGGTTGGCACTCAAAGCATCGTACAGCCGACCGCCGGCTTATATGACTATAGCGCGATTCGCGCGTATATTAGGAAGACGGTCTATGCTTCCGCGCTATCTCGTGAAGCTGCCCAGGTCATTGTCGTGAATGCTGGCGGCTATGTAGGAGCGGCGGGGAAAGAGACGGAACGGCTGGCGGAACTTGGCATGAATATGCTTGACGCGACCAACGCAGATGAGGATATCTCTGGGAAGTATGTAGTATATCAATTAGCGGCCGATGGAGAGAAGCCAGAGACGCGCCAGAAGCTAGCGGAACTCTATGGTGTGAGCATTCAGCAGGGTACGCCGCCGTTTGCCGTTCCCGAGGGCGTAGATTTCGTCGTGTTAATTGGTCCAGAGGCAACTGAATAACCCGTGGTATAATAAATAAGGTATATGGTAGATTTTCTCAAACTCGCAAAACGAAAAACGCTCCTTAGCGAACTAGTGTATTATGTGCTAAACATAGGGCTCGTGGTGGTTCTATTTGTGCTTTCGCAGACTATTCAAGTGCCTGTTCTCGCGATTGCGTTAGTACTCATAAGTAAATGGCGCGTACTGGCGGTACGTCCACGGTACTGGTGGACAAATATCCAAGCGAATATGGTTGATGTGATTGTTGGCGTGAGTATCGCATCGCTTATGTACGTTCCACAAATAACTATGTTTTTC
This sequence comes from Nanosynbacter sp., assembly GCA_029975625.1. Lineage (GTDB taxonomy): Bacteria > Patescibacteriota > Saccharimonadia > Saccharimonadales > Saccharimonadaceae > Nanosynbacter. Next base: position 1,901 of record JARKOR010000181.1, read on the forward strand.
CAGGTCGTTTTATCTGTGTTATACGCGCTTTGGTTACTCGTGCTAAAGCCTCAATCCAAACGCCGCGCCATGCAAATGCAAGCGCTTGTATCGGTGGCGCTTGGGGTGACTGCGCTTTACGTCGTGTCTTATGAATGGCCGGTGACTCTCGTGGTTCTCTGCATGGCTATTATCGGGTATAGTGCTGCGCGTCACTTTTTGTATACGTATGACGAAGAGCAGATTGTCCTGCTGAGTGGTTTATGGGCGCTGTTGTTTGCTGAGCTTGGCTGGCTTGCGTATTATTGGACATTCGCGTATGCGCCGTTCTCTTTCATTAAAATTCCGCAAATAACGCTGATTGTTCTTCTTGTGTCGTTTATGGGCGATCGTATGTATCGGTCCTGGGCAAAACACGGACAGATTGTTATTGGTGAAGTAATTCTGCCTGTGGTGTTTTCTGCATTAGTTATTGGGGTGATGGTGACCTTCTTTAATTCGGTCACGATTTAAATGGAAAGGGGGTGCGAATGCAACAAAAGAAGAAGAAACGCGCGCTAATTATCTTGGCGGTTATTGCGGGGGTATGGCTCGTCGTCGGTGCTGGCGTGCTTGGGGCATGGTTATCATCGCAAGCTACGCAAAAAAATAACTCACTAACGAGCGGCGTTGACGGTAATCAAGTGGTAACAGAAGACGAGGCAGATTTGGCTAATATTGTCAAAAAGGTTGGACCAACGGTGGTGTCTGTCGTGACAACGCAAACTACTGGTTCCGGTAGGTTCCAGACTACGTCCGAAGGGGCAGGGACGGGGATTATCGTGAGTGCTGACGGATATATTTTGACCAATCGCCATGTCGTGCAGGATGCCCGCACGCTCGAGATAATCAACAGTGAAGGTGAACGTTACAGTGACGTTACTCTTGTAGGTTCGGATCCGCTGAACGATATAGCGATCTTGAAGATTAAGG
>JARKOR010000191.1 GCA_029975625.1 Nanosynbacter sp.
CCTGTTTCCCACATTTCCCCATAACTTTTCCACATTGGTTTTTGTTCATTTTACCCCTGTTTATTCACTCCATGATATATATTCACTAGACTTGTTCCCTTGACTTTTTTACGCAAGTGTGCTAACATAAGAAGTATGGACATCAACTCCATACAGCAGCCGCAACAAGAAAAGGCGGCGAAAGAGTCACCTTCGCTATTAAGCCAAGTTTCTCTTCATTTCGAATATAACAAGACAATTCCCCAGGTGCGCGCAAGCCTTAATTCGCATAAACGTTAAGCCCGTACCTCTGTTGTAATATAGCTATGAACAAAAAGCCCCGGTTAGATTTTACCGGGGCTTTTTCTTGTTATCGGACTCTAATGCTTCTTTGCTTTACCTGTTGCGAGTGTTTTTTCGGTTACATCAAATTTATCGAGGTACTTACCGAAGAATAACCGAGTTTGCGAATAAAATGCGGCCGCTGAGCTATAGACAATGGCAGTTACGGGCATCAACACCCATTGGAGAACCATTATAACGCTACGAGAGCGCTTATAGCGTGCTGGACGCGGCGGAAGGAGCTTAAACGAGGTGAACACCATTGCGACAAGCCCGATCATCGCCACGCGCTGGAGAATGCTAATTGTGTCGGGTAGCTCATGGACTGCCATACTCCGGGCTGCTTCCCCATTAAGAAGGAGAGGTATCCACCCGCCGAATGCTACGAGAATAGAGACGCAGGCCAGGGTGATATGCCCATCAAGCAATCGCACGAACCGCGTAAATCCGGCCCAAAACGGCACATTCCGCTGAGAAGAAAACACCCGTACGCCCACATACGGCACGTCTGACGCCCCATATGCCCAGCGCCGAAGCTGTATGAACTGCGCTTTGAGTGTTTTGACGTACGTGCCTGAAAGGACCGCATCCTGATAAATCGGTACGTGGAGCGGTACCACCTCATAGTTTCCGCCAAAGTAAAAATAGCTTCGCCAATATTGGTGACCGTCCTCGACAATCGTCCGAACACTCCAGAAATCCATTTCGACAAGGGCGTCCATCGGCTGGGCGTGAGAGGCAAAGTTACGTAAGGTATGAGGACGCATGGACGAAATGATATTCCAAAACGAGTTACCGGTCGCAACGACACGCATCGGTGCCGGTACATCCCAAATATTATTCGTAAACAAACACACTGGCTGATACGACAGGTGTTTGCGGTCCTCGCGCGCAATGTACTCGTAGGTTAAATAATCGAAATAGGTCTTGTGCGGCTTATTATCACAGTCCATAGTTGTGACAATAACATCACTAAAGGCGATATTCTGCTCCTCGAGATACCCCTTTAGCCATCGCCCTGCATGAGTGATATTTCCACCTTTACCAATTACCTCATTTGGCAAATCCTTAGGATGCTCAACGATGTGAAATGAATGGAATTTTGATTGATATCGTTTTTTTAGGGTTTCCGCGGTCTTTTTAATACCCGCCCCGCCCCGCTCTTCGTATGCAAATATGACTATGAGATGCTTTTTGTCGTACGTGGTGTCTAACACCGCTTGAACTGCGGGTTGAATTACCTCAAGCGGCTCGTTATACGCCGGCATGATAACGACATTGTAAATCTGCGAGGGCTTTGGAAAAAATCCCGGCTCGCTAGCCGACATGAGGCGCAGATTTTCCAGATGCTGCTCGTGGCCGATATGCGTGGACGTCGATCCATACAGCCTGGAATATGCCGCATGAGGATCCTCAAGATCCTCAAGTCGTGAACGCCAATCTACTTGCGAAGCCTGGTCCATGCGTGAACGCCCTACGATCATGTGTGTCGTAATACCTACCACCTTAACCAGCATCGTCAGGATGATAAGCAATAAATATATCGCCGCGAGAAGCGGGTTGACTAATGACAGAACAACGAGAGTGATAATTGCCCCATAGCTGATGATTGCCGGCAACATTTCGAGAAAGCGATACAATCGGGTTCGTTTACCTAGGGGAATTTCAAGGTCGACCATGGTTTACCCTAATGCCGCAATACTTATAATCTCACGGGCAAAGATGAGCAAAAGCACCGTAACGCCTAGCGTTCCCCAGAGGAGAGCAAGAGATAGGTCGCGTCGATCCATTTGGCGCAGCTTGATACTCATGATGACGTGCGTAACCAGAATAACGACCGCGAGGATGGCGTAGTTCCATAAGGAGTACCAATACCCTTTATAGAGCCCAGTGATGCCAAAAGCGCTGTAATGCGTAAATACTTGCGTTTCCTTTGGTTGGATACTTACCGCAATTATGAGCACTGCAATTACCGTCATGACGATATTTGCTATCGCTAAAGAAACCCACCAGGTGTCTTTTAACGTTTTTCGAACATAAGCTTTAGTAATCTGTTTCATATAATAAACCTGGAGCCGCTGACCGGATTTGAACCGGTGACCTACGCTTTACGAAAGCGCCGCTCTACCAGCTGAGCTACAGCGGCAGGCTCCTCATGAGATTATACCTCAGATACGTAGCGTTTTTCAACCTCTGGCCAATTTACGACGTTCCACCAGGCCTTCACATAGTCGGCCCGAACATTTTTATAGTCCAAATAATAGGCATGCTCCCAGACATCAAGCCCTAAAATAGGGCTCGGCTCGCCGTCCATAATGGGATTTATTTGGTTTTGCGTCATAACGATGTCCATATTTGGCATAAGCCATGCCCATCCGCTCCCAAATACCCCTAGAGCCTTATTGCTAAAGGCATCGACAAACTGTTGAAAGCTACCGTACTTTTGAACGATATCCGCCAGTAGCCGCCCATTTGGCTCGCCACCGCCATTTGGCGACATAATCTGCCAGAACAGACTGTGATTGTAATGACCACCACCATTGTTGATGACGGCCGTGCGAATATCTTCGGGGAGCGACTTCGCCTGGCGCAATAGCTGTTCAAGCGATAGAGACGCCTCTGGTCGCTGCGAAAGCGCTGCGTTCAGTTTATCGACGTATCCTTGGTGATGCTTCTGATGATGCAGATGCATAATTTCCTCGCTAATCGCCGGTTCTAACGCCGCATAATCATACGGTAGAGCTGGGAGTGTATACATAACTATCCTCCTTATTTTATGTTGATAAACAACTTCGTCTTGTCGCTATCTTGAGCGGCCGTGAAATCCTTTTTAAAGACCGTTAACGGTACTTTGAGGTATGAGTAAGCAATCTCGCTATCACTACTGGTCTGACGCGTAATGAAGTAGTATCCATCGCCAGTAAGCGCTTTGATAGCCGAGGATGTTTTACCAACCTCAAGGTTGTCCGCCGCGATACTTAAACCGCCATCGGAGTTATCCTTTGGCACTACAATTCCGTCCTGGTATTCTACGGACGACCCGAATTCTTGCGCGAGTGCCTGGAGATTCTCGCCCTTAGCGATTCTCTCCCCTATTGTCTCTGACAACTTAAGAGCAGGCTCATCGACGGCGAATGCCACGTCCTGTCGCAATATCGTGTTACGCATCGCAACTCTTAGCTCGTCCATCGTCCATCGAAGATGGTCGTTAATCGCAGTGCTGTAAGAACTTTCCGATAATCCACTTTCTTCACGCTGTTGTTCAATCCGATCGTTAACCTGCTTGTCGTCAGCAAGCGCTACATTATGCTCGCGGGCCACCTTTCGCGCATAGGCATCCTCGAGGGCTCGATCCATGGCCTGCTCTTGTTGGAACTTCATACGGTCCTTTGATAAATCATCACCCGAGCGACCCTGGTTTTCCAGTACCGCGACCGTGCTGCGATAATACAACAGGTAATCGCTGTAGCGCACATATTCCCCATCAATCTGAGCCACCGGGACGGGAACGACGCGCGTAACACGATAAGCCCACTCGCTCGTATCTCTCCAAACGTAGAGCTGAACCCAAACGAGCACGACAAACGCCACGAGCGCGCCAAGGGATATAAGGATTGTGTTGCGCACGAGTTTACGCTTCGTATATTGTAGAGGATATTTTAGCTTTCGCCCGCCCGCGAGCACCTTTTCACGATGCTCCGCCACGGTATCGTTGGTAATTCGCGTTGGCAAGTTGTTCGTTTCCTTTTTCTTACCAGGCAATACCTTTTTAATTTTCTGGATCATGTTCGTCCTCCTTCGATGACAATGCCACCGCATCCTGCAATTTATTGTAAATCTCATCTGGATTCTCGACATTACGAATCACCAAATCACCGACAAATGTCTGAATGACGATTGTGCCGAATTTAAACACCTCGCCAAAGAACCCTGGTATATTATAGCTAATGTTTTGAATTTTTGATAGCCTCAACTCGACAACGTCCTTACCGAAAAAGCCGTGCTGGGTAATTTGACGGATGCGCTGATCACTCACGATATAATATGTGTAAAACCACATCAGAAAATGGTAAAAGAAAAGAACGAGGCCGAGGCCAAAACCACCGGCAAATACCCATAATAGGTCCAGATTGTCCTGCCAAATAAGGAACGGCAACGCGCTGAGCGCCATGGGAATGAGGAGCAAATAAAAGCCTTTTCGCATAGCAATAATATGCCGACGGAACACAAACAGGAGTTCCTCTCCCTCTCGTTGTCCATCAAATTGTTGGGTCGTGTTTTTTGTCATATGTGTGGTACCCCGGGCAGGAGTTGAACCTACAACCTTATCCTTAGGACGGATCTGCTCTATCCAATTGAGCTACCGAGGCATATGCCCTTTATTATATCACAAAAGAGGAGCACCTGAATGCTCCCCTTCCTTGAGCAATACGCCCCTGTTTATCGGGTGAACTTCTCGCTGAGCATACCGTATGCCATCAGCTCTTCATCGTCAAACCACAGTTTGATCTCTTTGGCAGCTTCGCTTGAATCGCCTGAAGCATGAATAAGATTTGGGATGCCCTTCTTGCATTCATCGGCATAGCCAAAGCTAATGTGCGAGTAGTCGCCGCGAATCGTACCCATGTCGGCTGATTTTGGCTCGGTTGGACCAACGATTTTGCGCACCACCGGCACCGCTTCGACGCCCTCGAGCACCATCGCGATAACAGGACCTTCCATCATCATCTCAAGCGTGATGTTAAGGGTCGTCTCGCCGCGGCGGGTTGCCAGTTGGCCAATTGTCTCGTAGTGGCCATAATAATGCTCTTTATCTGGCTTAACCATCTTCATGCCAACAATTTTCAGTCCTACGCGCTCAAATCGTTGTAATAATTCCCCGACGATACCACGTTGCACTGCGTCTGGCTTAAATACCACGAGTGTCCGCTCCACGCCACAAAAATTCTTTGCCTCTGAATCTGCCATTTCTTAGCCTCCTTTTTGGTTATTAACCTTATCATAGCAAAAAATCGGCATTTGATAAACTGCCAAGGAGTCGGTACACTAGAGATATGTATCTATCGGAGCTCATCGGAGATTTTATTGAACACCTAGAGGTTGAGGGTGGACGAGCTGTTAGAACCACCGAGAATTATCAACGATATCTCGAACGTTTTATGGAATTTACGGGTGATATAACTGTTGATAAAATTACAACAGAGGTTGTTCGGAAATATCGACTATGGCTAAATCGATACGAAAACGAAAGCGGACAAAACCTCGCTCTCATTACGCAAAATTATCACCTCATTGCCCTGCGCGGCTTTCTCATCTATTTGTCTCGGCGCGATATTCCTTCGCTCAACGCCGATAAAATTGTCTTGCCAAAAACGGTTCGCCAACAGGTTACTTTTCTCCATTTTGACGAAGTGACCCGTCTCATTGAACAAATAAATACTTCAGATGAGCAGGGCCTACGGGACCGAGCAATTATCGAGCTACTGTTCTCGAGCGGACTTCGTGTATCCGAACTTGTTAACTTGAACCGCGACCATATAAACCTGAAACGACGCGAGTTCATGGTACGCGGTAAAGGACAAAAGGATCGGCCCGTTTTTGTCTCGACGGGCGCCGCCGAGCATGTGGGTAATTATTTGGAGGCTCGCCAAGATTCTCTCATTCCCCTCTTTTTGAGTTATAGCCGCAACCACGGGCAGGCGAGCACCTCTGGCGACTACCGACGGCTAAGTGCTCGAAGCATTCAACGCATGATTTCCCAATATGCCAGACTCGCGGGTATTACGAAACACGTCAGTCCTCATACGATGCGCCATAGCTTCGCAACGGATCTATTGATGAATGGCGCCGATTTGCGTTCAGTTCAGGCCATGCTCGGTCATAGCAATATCTCTACTACACAAATCTACACCCATGTCACCGATCAACATCTCAAGGATGTATTTGAGCAGTTTCACAGCGACACCCATTAATATTTACGGCTGGCAGGTTGAACCAGTAACTGAAGTTGAGTCAACCGAAAAGTCTTTACATAAGCTATTGGCTATATCGAGCGCGTAACTCGGATAAGGGAAATCGTTGCCAATTTGCAGCCGCGCCTCAACCCGTCGAAATAGGTTGCTTGCTCGTCCCGTGGAGTCGACCGAAGGCTGGATGCCAATAAACTTTACTGCCGTACCTTCATAGGCGAGCTGAACCCGCACATTAGCGTTACGATATATTGTTGTTAAACGAAGAAACGCATTTTGACTTGCTGACCCGGTAACAGAGGCAGGAAGAATGAGGACTGCTTTGCAAGAATAGCCATTGTTCTCTTCAAGATTCTTTGAACACGTGACCGGCTTGAGATCATTACTATGCACCCCGTCATCGGTCGCACGAAAAATTCCACCAAGAGAAACATTCGTAGACTGCGACCCATCATCAGCCATCTGAAATGGCCGCAAAAAGACGGTTTGCGATGCGTTTGATTCATTAAGGCTCTCTAAAGTGAATGACTCTCCCGGAGTAATAACTTGAGCGCGCATCACTGGCGGCGCATTTACCCCCCAATTGTCTTTAGTTGGCAATTCAGTTATGTTGTCTCCCCCTGGTTTCACGGGAGTATTTCCATCTCCGACATCCTGCTGCGTGAACCATTCAATGGTGATCTGATTGAAGCCGCCACCCGCCTTGAGCGGTATAAGTTGAGAAGCACCCTCGCTCGCCGCAAAGAGAAAATCAGGCGTATCCATATCGATGTTGACGCACGTATAGGCTTGATTAAAATCACTTCCATTTCCCGATGTACTCGTTTGTATAACCGTCTCTTCACTATCCTCGCTACCCGCTATGCCAGCTCGCGCGACAACCTTACAGTCTGATGGTGCGACCAATGCATTACAAGCTTGCATATCAGACCCGGTAGCGCATGCCCGCACGACCCGTTTGGCGTCTTCAATACCTGCTAACGCTGCATCGTATGCGCTTTGGGACAGGTCGCTATTGGTCGCCCGCTGCTGTTCGCTAATCATCAAGCGAATAAACCCAAC
>JARKOR010000196.1 GCA_029975625.1 Nanosynbacter sp.
TTCTCGTCAGAGACGAAGCCGGCAGCATCGCCATGGATGAACTTGACTTGATCGGCGACACCGAGTTCTTCAGCGCGGAGTTTCGCTTGCTCGGTGAACAACTGGCTCATGTCGATGCCGGTGCCGATGACTCCGTAATCGCGTGCCCAGGTGCACAGCATCTCCCCCGAACCGCTGCCGAGGTCGAGCACTCGGGTCCCCGTTTCCAGACGCAGCGCCGCGCCGAGAGTTGCGAGCTTTTCGGGTGTGAACGGGTTATGGATGCGGTGAGCACTTTCGGTGATGTTGAAGATCCGTGGAATATCCAATGCAGAAAATCTCCTTACGGGTCACTGCCTAACAGGCATGGCTTTGACCCGCAGGGTTTTAGGGCGGGTCGTAAGCCGGGTTGGGCAGCTTCATCAATGGGCGTAAATTGAAAACAATGCGTAGCAGGCGATCACTGCTGCACTCAGTCCCAAGAATGTTGCAATAACTAGATGCATGCGTCGATATATCTCATGAGTGCCCCCAAGCTCACTAGGTTCAAGTTTAAGCCTTTCTTCATTGCCAAGCAATTCAAGCAGACGACTATCTATTGCCTTATACCACGCGTGTTGACACTTGATGAGCGAGGCATGGTAGTAATTCAGGAGTGCAAGAAAGAATATTGGAATCGTGAGAAATGCGATCCCAATAACAGGCGGTCGAAGTTTTTCGACAACGAATGCAAGCAAGGCAAGCACGGCTCCGTCTACCAGATATATGAGCTGACTTGACGTTTGGGTGTGCGTAAGGGTATGGTCCAGGCGTTTAGTCCAATACTCAATGCGTTGCCTTTGCAGCGTGTCACTGACATGAGCGCGATGTGTTGAAGATGCGGCATCTTGGTCCATTGCGGTTCCTTTCGGCAACTCTCACCTTCTGCCTATCGGCTATCCTTCATCTGCATATTCTCCATCAAAGGTATTCAAGCAAGGCACTTGCTGTTAGATTCCTTCAGAATGTTCCAAAAGTCTTCTCACAACCGCCCATAGGACACCAACAACAGCGGTACCAGCAAGCCATGCAAGTATGGCGGCAAGGACTGCCACCCACCAGGGATAGCCACTGGTAATCAATCTGCGAAATGTGTAGACCGCTGCCCAAAGGCCCGCAAGGATTGCGACCCAGCCCGCGAAACTATAACCACCTCCGCCGGGTGCTGCCCATCTTGTGCGCTTGTACATTTCATCCATGTCCTGGCCCTCCTTCTTGGTTAAAGCCATTCTTCACCCTTATACTGAGGCTTGACTCTATATTTGCCACCAACAACAGACAGGAAGTATTTTTTGTATGTAATGCTGTGCTGATTGCTTGATCCGTTTGCGAGCTTAACATTAATGTGATTTTCAGTTGGTTCTGGGTTCCAGTTTTTTAATTTGATCAGTTTTCTTATTTCCTGAGTTGAAAAGGGCTCCGAGATTATACCCTTTATTCACAGCGGCTACGATTTCTCGATTTAGTCCGCTCCCGTATTTGGCCATTTCGTCCTCATTTTGTTCAGCGATAACGTGCATGGCTTTGACCCGCCAATCTTTTTGAGCGGGTCGTGGCTCAGGTTGGCGCTTTTTGTCATGTTCTTCTATCCTCTATAGCTGGATCTTCATATGCCTCAAGTTGCCATGCTGAGTCATATCGCATATGGTCTGCAATTTTGGGTATGGATGTTCCTGCTATTGTTCCAATCTGTAAGAGGCACTTATGAAGGTGTGCCCTTAGCATTTCTAACGCAGCAAAATATCGTTCTCGATTTTCTACACCTCTGAAATGTCGGGGCAATTCCAGTATGGGGTCTTTTCGATTCCGTAGCCGTTCTTCGAATGTGAAAAACTGCCTTATGGCTTCGAGCATGAGTTCGGTAATGAGATATAAAGGTCCGCTCGTTACTCCAGATAGCTCGACCTGCTTATCAACCAATAAGGCACGGATTTGCTACAGGGAGGCTAATGCTTTGTCTATGCAATCATCGCAGCACTCAAAAGCGTTCAAAACTCTTCTGTCGGAAAGTCTAATAACGATTTCCTTGGCTACCTTGGTTTCAGTTGCTTCAGGCTGTACCGATAAGGTCAAGAATGGTAGATTTATCGAGACACCAGCGACCCGGTCGTTTAAACTTTCTCTTGCCAGAGTCAGAAGTGAGCGGAAATCAAACTTGAATGGTGGTTTCAAATCACGCATTGCTTTCTCTCAATCTTTCGCCAACGGATGGATGAGCCGCGACTGTAAGGAGTCGGCTCCATCCAAGGGTTATGCCTTCTTTATGTTGTAAATCTACTTGCATAGGTAAAGAGTGCCATCTCAACGTCTGCACAGGCCCATTCATTGTTCAGCCTAAGCCCGCAACGCGTGAACGCCTTTGGGTGCGGGCAGTTTCTGGGCAGCCGTTGGGAAAAGTAGCGAAGGATGTTTAACCAAGTACCGTATGACGAAGGCCATGCCCTTTGGGCCTTTGGTATGTACCACCCATAGCCGTCGTTTCTGGCTTTTAGATCAAGCCATCCGTGCCGTTGACTCAGGGGATCACCCTTACCAAACACTCTCACACATCTCGTATCAATAGCGCCATACTCCACGGGCAAACCAAAACGCAGTACCTTCGACAAATAGGTAGGGCCGACACCTTTCTTCACATTTCCTTCGAGGAACAGCAACGGCCTCAACGGGCTAAGGGCCAGATTCTCAGATGGATTAATGTTGGTGTCGTGAAGCGTTCTCGGTGGCAAGACTATCTCCTTGCCTTGTATACGACCAGGGTTTCTTAGCTTTCCCCAATCGGCAACCCTGCGAACATCCTCCAAAGAGATTCCTTCGTTTCTATCGCTTGCTACCAACACGTTTTCGATTTTGAGGATGTCTGGGAAACCATCGTCGTAATTATCGTTTCTCCAGTTATAGGACACGTAAAGATCGGAAAAATCGTTTTCCGTGAGAAATCCGTTTAGTTCTTCGATCAAGATTTCTGAGAGTCCAACGGGTGCGAACGGCATATCAACAAGTACCTCGTTCTCTATTCTCTATGCATAACTCATTATTCACCGGAATTCCGGTGTTCCTCCACCCAGCAGGTATTGCCTCACCAAAATCAATACCTCTGCATTTTCGTAACTATATGTTTTTACAATGAATTTTTCCTCGGATAATACTCCAAACGGGATGTTGACCGGTTAACTTCTCAACATCCCTCGTCCCTTGTCATGAGCGCTTTTGACCCGGCCCACCATCGCCTTGCCCTTGGTTAACCCGCACCTTCAGGTGTGACTACCCATCCCATAAGCAAAAACCGTCCGGTCAGTCGAAAACTGACACGGACGGCTCAATTTGTCCCTCAAAACTGCTCCCTCGCCACCTTCTTCACGAAAGCCCCCAGAAAGCAAAATTGACTCTTTTGTACACCGACCCCAAGCCTCCAGTCAACATGTACAATAATTATTTTACTCAAATTAGATAAGCGCCCGAGGCATGCATCTCAAGACATGCCCCTACACGAGGTCTCCGCCGTTTTACCCACAAAAAAGCCGGATGGAATCGAATCCAGCCGGCTCTATTACTTCAATTTTTCGCAAGT
>JARKOR010000201.1 GCA_029975625.1 Nanosynbacter sp.
ACCTCTGGGTTACTAAGCGATGTGAATATTCTTGGCACTACACGCCCTCTCGTATCATCGATTCGGTCATCGATAGGCTCGGGATAACCTCCAGATTGAAGGGGTCGGCCGGTCCATGCTTTTGCGCAACATAATAGGCAAGTGTCGCAATCATAGCTGCATTGTCAGTACAAAGCTGAATTGGGGCATACTGGATAGCGATAGGTAGATTATCGGCCAACTGCCGACGCAAGTCTTGGTTTGCCGCCACACCCCCCGCGATAACCACCGACGCTGGATCGTACTGCCTATAGGCGAGTAGAACCTTATCGACAAGCGTTTCGTTGGCCACGCGCTGGAAGCTGGCCGCAAAATCATCGCGCTGAGACGCCGTTAGAAGCCCTGCAAGGGCATGCGAAGGAAAAGTGAAGTCTTTGCCCACTTCACGCTGTACAGCCCTCAGAACGGCCGTTTTAAGGCCTGAGAAGCTAAAGTCAAGCGGATTGGACATATGCGCTTTCGGCAATTGATATCTTCGCGGGTTCCCATTCAGAGCCGCTTTGGCGATTGAAGGACCGCCAGGGTAGGGCAGCCCAAGAATTTTTGCGACTTTATCGTACGCCTCGCCCACCGCATCGTCCTGCGTCTGGCCAATCAATTCATAATCGCCATGGTCGCGAAAAAGCACGAGCTGCGAATGGCCGCCGCTCACAATAAGCGCTAGCATAGGGAAGGCTGGCTGGCTTTTGGGCAAATTAAGCTGCCTAATTTCTTCGTTGACACCTTGCTCGGTTATGAAATTTGCGTACACATGCGCTTCGACATGATGTATATTATAGAGCGGCTTGTCGTGAATCACCGCTAGCGTACGGGCCGCAAGCGTTCCAACCAACAGAGATCCAACAAGTCCCGGGGCGTAGGTAACGGCAATCGCATCAATGTCACCCCAAGTGCAATTGGCGTCCGCAAGAGCCTTACGAACCACGGGATTAACCACTTCAAGATGATTTCGCGCCGCCACCTCTGGAACCACACCACCATATTCAGCATGAATATCAATTTGGGAATTCACGACATTGGAAATCAAGCGCCGACCGTCTTCAACGATAGCCGCCGCTGTCTCATCACAACTAGACTCAATTCCCAAAATCCTCATGAACACTTTATATTATAGCAAGTTTACGTACTTTTTATAGCTACCCCGATGTATTGTAGTCCGAAAAGCAGCGAATAGGGAAAAGGCGGGCTGATGCTGTAGTATGCGGGGCAAAGGCCAAAATCATGCTAAAATAGGTATATGAAAGAGCAACTTACGAAGACTGCGCGGAAACTGTTACCATCGGGTGCATTGAAGCTGTTGGAGTCGTCGTATCGCAAGGGGCGAGTTCGGGTTGTCAGCACGCGATACGGCAAGC
>JARKOR010000202.1 GCA_029975625.1 Nanosynbacter sp.
TAACATCATAATATTAATACCACTCCAATTAATAATTAAATAATTGTAAAAAAAATAATCTTAAATTTAATAATATTTGTTAAAATAAAAAAGAATAATTTTTTTTTAATGGATAATATATGAATAATTAAGTTCATAATAGATATTCAAATATTAATAGAGGATTATTAGTTGGATAATCAATCTTGCTTGATATTCTGTTAAATTCATTATAAACGATAACAAAGATTGATAATAAATTTTTATATATAAATATATTGAAAAATCTTTTAATATAGTTTGTAATGTAAAATATTGTATAAACACATTATGATAAAGAATTTAGTGGACTTGCTTTTATAAAATTTTAACTTATAAATACAAATTTTTCAAATTATTTTTAAAATTTGAAAAAATAATTTGCACAGAATAAAAAAAAGTCATACTTTTGTAAGCTCTGTCAAACACGATTGTAAACAATCACAGTTTTTCAGAAATGTTCCTTGAAGACGAAAAAATATTTTTTTCAAATTATTTTTAAAATTTGAAAAAATAATTTGCACAGAATAAAAAAAAGTCATACTTTTGTAAGCTCTGTCAAACACGATTGTAAACAATCACAGTTTTTCAGAAATGTTCTTTGAAGACGAAAAAATATTTTTTTCAAATTATTTTTCAATAATCGAAAAAATAATTTGTGTAGAATAAAAAAAAGTATTACTTTTAAAGTTCTGCAAAAAACAAAAATGTAAATTTTTGCAAACAGAAAAAAATATTTGAAAAAATAATTTGCGTAGAATAAAAAAAAGTATTACTTTTGAGTCCCTGCAAAAATGCAGAAATGAAAAAGAGTTTTTTTAAACTTGCAATTATGAAAGTTCATTGAAAACAGGAAGTACAAGAAAATTAACAAGTAGACAGTAGCAAAATAAAAGAGCTAACTGTCAATTCCAATGCCTATTCAACTAAAATTGAAAATAAAGATCAAACTTAAATACAACGGAGAGTTTGATCCTGGCTCAGGACGAACGCTTGCGGCGTGCTTAACACATGCAAGTCAAGGGGTAGCAATACCACTGGCGAACGGGTGAGTAACACGTAGATTATCTGCCCCTATCTCCGGGATAACGTCAAGAAATTGGCACTAAAAACGGATGAGGCACAATGTGTCAAAGGTAACGGATAGGGATGAGTCTGCGTCTGATTAGCTTGTTGGTGAGGTAATGGCTCACCAAGGCTGCGATCAGTAGCTGGTTTGAGAGGACGATCAGCCACACTGGAACTGAGACACGGTCCAGACTCCTACGGGAGGCAGCAGTGAGGAATTTTGCACAATGGAGGAAACTCTGATGCAGCGACGCCGCGTGCGGGATGAAGGGGCTTTGCCTTGTAAACCGCTGTCGGGTGGGAAAAAAAGTTCCCTCGGGGAACTGGGATTGTACCACCAAAGGAAGGACCGGCTAACTACGTGCCAGCAGCCGCGGTAATACGTAGGGTCCAAGCGTTGTCCGGAATTACTGGGTATAAAGGGTGCGCAGGCGGGTCTGTGCGTCGAGGGTTAAATACCCGAGCTTAACTCGGGAAATGCCCTCGATACGGCGGGTCTTGAGTACGAGAGAGGATAGTAGAATTCCTGGTGTAGCGGTGAAATGCGTAGATATCAGGAGGAATACCAGTGGCGAAGGCGGCTATCTGGCTCGTAACTGACGCTTAGGCACGAAAGCGTGGGGATCAAACAGGATTAGATACCCTGGTAGTCCACGCCCTAAACGATGTATGCTTGGTGTTAGGATTTTAATCTTAGTGCCGTAGAAAATTTGTTAAGCATACCACCTGGGGAGTACGATCGCAAGGTTGAAACTCAAAGGAATTGACGGGGGCCCGCACAAGCGGTGGATTATGTGGTTTAATTCGATGCAACGCGAAGAACCTTACCCGGGCTCGAAGTGCAGATGACTGTCCCTGAAAGGGGGCTTTCCTTCGGGACATCTGTATAGGTGCTGCATGGCTGTCGTCAGCTCGTGCCGTGAGGTGTTGGGTTAAGTCCCGCAACGAGCGCAACCCCTATCCTTAGTTGCCAGCAGGTCAAGCTGGGCACTCTAAGGAGACTGCCCACGCAAGTGGTGAGGAAGGTGGGGATGACGTCAAGTCATCATGGCCCTTACGTCCGGGGCTACACACGTAATACAATGGCAGGTACAATGGGCAATACCGCAAGGTGGAGGAAATCCCTAAAACCTGTCTCAGTTCGGATTGGAGTCTGCAACTCGACTCCATGAAGCTGGAATCGCTAGTAATCGTGGATCAGCACGCCACGGTGAATACGTTCCCGGGCCTTGTACACACCGCCCGTCAAGCCATGGAAGCCGGGGGTACCCAAAGCCAGTATTCTGACTCCGATTTATCGGAGAGGAAACTGTTTAAGGTAAAACCGGTGACTGGGGCTAAGTCGTAACAAGGTAGCCGTACCGGAAGGTGCGGCTGGATCACCTCCTTTCTAAGAGTAATCTACGACTATGTTATTACTGGCTCTCACTCTTTCTGTTTTTGTTCTTATAATGATGATGCTCAGGCTAAAATATTTATCTCTAAAAAAGATAAATTTTTGTTGTCTAAGGAATTTATTTGGGCCTGTAGCTCAGATGGTTAGAGCGCACGCCTGATAAGCGTGAGGTCAGTAGTTCAACTCTACTCAGGCCCACTTGGGTTGTGTGCAGGTAAAGCGTAACCTTAATCCCAAATTCTGAATAAGTTTTTGGGGCTATAGCTCAATTGGGAGAGCGCCGCCCTTGCAAGGCGGAGGTTATCGGTTCGATCCCGATTAGCTCCACAATAATTGTTCTTTGAAAATTTGAAAGAGTAAAAACAATGATTCTATGAATCAAAGTTTTACTGAGCCTGAAAAACAAAATATAATTATATAGATTTTTGTTTCTTAAGAGAGCACAAATCTATCTGTGTTTAAAAATTTTGGATAAGTTACTAAGAGCATATGGTGGATGCCTTGGTACGAGAAGCCGATGAAGGACGCGACTACCTGCGAAATGCTACGGATAGGTGGAAATAACCTAGGACCCGTAGATCTCCGAATGGGGCAACCCAGCTAGAGTAATGTCTAGTTATCTATAACTGAATACATAGGTTATACGAAGGCAACCCAGGGAACTGAAACATCTAAGTACCTGGTGGAAAAGAAAACAATAGTTATTTCCTTAGTAGTGGCGAGCGAAAAGGAAAAAGTCTAAACCATCTAACGTGTTAAAGGAAGCAACCGTTGCGTTAGTGGTGTCGTGGGAATTAATTAGACTGAATTGCTGATAAGTCGAAGAGTCATAAAATATATTACTAACTGAATGTTCTGGAAAGTTCAACCATAGAAGGTGATAGTCCTTTAAGTGAAAGTTATATATCTCTTTGGATTAGTTTCCCAAGTACCACGGAATAAGTGGAAGTCTGTGGGAATCTGCCAGAACCATCTGGTAAGACTAAATACTCTCTCGTAACCGATAGCGCATAGTACCGTGAGGGAATGGTGAAAAGAACTCCTATTAGGAGAGTGAAATAGTACCTGAAACCATATGCTTACAAGCAGTTGGAGTCTCGATTTATCGGGATGACAGCGTGCCTTTTGGATAATGAGCCTACGAGTTACTCGTACATTGCAAGGTTAAGTTTTTAAGAAACGAAGCCGAAGCGAAAGCAAGTCCTAATCGGGCGATTGAAGTAATGTGCGGTAGACGCGAAACCGGGTGATCTACCCTTGTCCAGGATGAAGTGAGGGTAAAACCTCATGGAGGTCCGAACTAGTGTGGGTTGAAAACCGCTTGGATGAGATAAGGGTAGGAGTGAAAGGCCAACCAAACCCGGAAATAGCTCGTATTCCCCGAAATAGCTTTAGGGCTAGCCTCGAATAAAAATGTAATGGAGGTAGAGCACTGATTGGGCTAGGGCCGTCACAACGGTACCAAACCTAGACAAACTCCGAATTCCATATACATGTTCTTCGGGAGTCAGGCTGCGAGGGATAAGCTTCGTAGCCAAAAGGGAAACAACCCAGACCATCAACTAAGGCCCCCAAATGATAGTTAACAGAGAAAGGATGTTGAGTTGCTTAGACAACTAGGATGTTGGCTTAGAAGCAGCCATTCATTTAAAGAGTGCGTAATAGCTCACTAGTCAAGCGACTTAGCGTCGACAATACTCGGGACTAAAACTATCTGCCGAAGTTATGGACTCCGACTTGTCGGAGTGGTAGGGGAACATTCTATGTGCACTGAAGGTGTAGTGTGAACTATGCTGGAGCGCATAGAAAAGAAAATGTAGGCATAAGTAACGATAAGATCGATGAAAAATCGATCCACCGAAAATCTAAGGTTTCCTGAGCAATGTTAGTCATCTCAGGGTTAGTCGAACCCTAAGCCGAGGCTGAAAAGCGTAGGTGATGGAAAACAGGTTAATATTCCTGTACCTGGTAAAAATCGTTTGACTGTAAGGAGGGACGCAGGAGTGAAGGTTAGCCACCTGGTGGATTAGGTGGTCTAAGTAAGTAGACTGAAAGTGCAGGCAAATCCGCACTTTCTTAAGGTCGAGATACGAACGGGATGGCTTTGCCAACAAACTAACCGTAATCATACTGCCGAGAAAATCTTCGTACAGAAGAGTTTTATCAGTTCGTACCGCAAACCGACACAGGTAGATGGGAAGAGTATTCTAAGGTGCTCGAGTGAGCCGTGGTTAAGGAACTCGGCAAATTAACCCCGTAACTTCGGGAAAAGGGGTGCCTCAAGTAAGTGAAATTATTTCTAACGTAGCTGAAAGAGGCCGCAGTGAAATGACCCAAGCGACTGTTTAACAAAAACATATGTCTCTGCGAAGTCAATCAAGACGATGTATAGGGACTGACACCTGCCCGGTGCTGGAAGGTTAAGAGGAGTGGTCAGCGCAAGCGAAGCTATGAATCGAAGCCCCAGTAAACGGCGGCCGTAACTATAACGGTCCTAAGGTAGCGAAATTCCTTGTCGGGTAAGTTCCGACCTGCACGAATGGTGTAACGATTTGGGTACTGTCTCAACCACGGGCTCGGTGAAATTGTGGTACCGGTGAAGACGCCGGTTACCCGCATATGGACGGAGAGACCCCGTGCACCTTTACTGCACCCTAATATTGGGTTCGGGTAAGGCATGTGTAGAATAGGTGGGAGGCTTTGAAGCCGGAGCGCTAGCTTCGGTGGAGCCAACTGTGAAATACCACCCTTGTTTTATTTGGATTCTAACCTCAGCCCTTGAATCAGGGTTAGGAACAGTGTTAGGCGGGTAGTTTGACTGGGGCGGTCGCCTCCTAAAATGTAACGGAGGCTCTCAATGGTTCCCTCAGCATGGTTGGTAATCATGCGGCGAGTGTAAAGGCAAAAGGGAGCTTAACTGCGAGACTTACAAGTCGAGCAGGTGCGAAAGCAGGACTTAGTGATCCGACGGCTGCGAGTGGAAGTGCCGTCGCTCAAAGGATAAAAGGTACGCCGGGGATAACAGGCTGATCTTACCCAAGAGTTCATATCGACGGTAAGGTTTGGCACCTCGATGTCGGCTCATCGCATCCTGGGGCTGAAGAAGGTCCCAAGGGTTTGGCTGTTCGCCAATTAAAGCGGTACGTGAGCTGGGTTCAGAACGTCGTGAGACAGTTCGGTCCCTATCCTATGCGGGCGCAGGATACTTGAGAAGGGTCGCTTCTAGTACGAGAGGGCCGAAGTGAACGTATCTCTAGTGCACCAATTGTCACGCCAGTGG
>JARKOR010000006.1 GCA_029975625.1 Nanosynbacter sp.
CGCCACCATCAAAGGTATTGAGGTGATGCGTGCACTACGCAAAGGCCAGGCCTCAGCATTTTATTATGGTGATCCCCTGGGCGAAATGCGCCTGGTAAGCAGAGTTTTTGAAATGTAAGGCCTTTGAATAAGACAAAACGCTGCCTCATCGCTAACTTTGCAACAGTGCCCCTAATCGTGTTCACCATCACAGAATAATGCCAGATAGAAATGCGATAGTAGGGTTGGATATTTAAATAAGGAGCATCCCGACTTAAAATGAATATGACTGCGTAACCAGGCGCAATAAAAAAAGCGAAAGAATCGCTTTTATTCTGGTTGTTTTTTCGAAGAGTGACCGTTTTCTGAGATGACAAGAAATAAGGAAGTCCTATGATCGCTAGCGGAATAGTTCAAAAACTGAATGCGCAAATGAATCAGGAGTTTTATACCTCAAATTTGTATCTTCAGCTCAGCCAGAGGTGCAGCGAGAATAGCCTTAATGGCACCGCACTATTTTTGCGTCATCAGGCGCAAAATACGGTGACGCAAATGATGCGCATGTACGAATACATCAAACAGAGCGGCGCCACGCCGGTGTTACAGGAGCAACACGCCCGGTGCGGTGAATTTTCCACGCTGGAAGATCTGTTTGAGCAGACGGTAAGCGATTACCAGAAGCGCATTAATGCGCTGACCTCTTTGACGGAAGACGCCCAGGCAGCAAACGATAAGTCAGCGATTAACTTCCTGAAGCGATACAGAAAAGAGGAAATCGTGGACGGGACGCTGTTGCAAATCATTCTGGATGAAGTCCGCAGCGCTAAAAAAGCGGGCATCAACATGCAGCAAACCGACCACTATCTGGTTGGCGTGATCGATCGCTATCACTAAATCAATTTCGCAGTACGAGGAGGTTTTACGCCTCCTCAGAAAATCTGTTTTACATCAGAAACAGAGGTTTATGCCAGTGAACATTTGATACCCAACACGTCATAGTGATTTTTTAACTTAGCGTTTTTATATCGTGCCAAAAATGTCTCTGCTTGTGTCTTTATATTAAGGAAGGTGCGAATAAGCAGGTCATTTCTTCCCAAGCTGACTCGCTGATTAAAATTTCGCGGATCTGGGCCGATTTTTTTCCCGCAAACACATCGAATCAGCCTATTTAGGCTATTTTTTCCACCATTTCTGGCGTTATTTCCGGTTTTTACTGAGATCTCTCCCACTGACGTATCATTTGGTCCACCCGAAACAGGTTGGCCAGGGTGAATAACATCGCCAGTTGGTTATC
>JARKOR010000220.1 GCA_029975625.1 Nanosynbacter sp.
AATCTTGCGCCAGCGGTCAGGCAGATTGTCGCCCGTACCTTTTTCCGTGATCCTTACTTTTTCGAAGAATATACCGAAGAGTTAATACAATAGGAGGCACACGAACTAAACAGGTCAATATCCATGAACTTTAGATTCCTAAGCTAACGGTAGTCGCCAGATGCCACGATGAGGCTCATGAACTCTGGAAACTGCCGAGTGACAGGAGGGGCGCATGCCCGCATGTTGCCACTCGGCTTTTACTTACCAGTCGCGGCGGAGGGTCGTAACCGACCCCACACCGTTTTTGGTATCACTCCAGTCCCCGAAGGGGCCGAAGTCGGCGTTCCGGTCTCGGCGCGACCGCTCCTTGCGGAGCAGTAGGGTTCTAAAAAAGTTGCGGATAGTGATCATTATCGCCCTTTCCTATCTGTTTGTGGTCGACAGTACAAACACCTTAGAGAACATGTTCGCGCTGCCAACCACAACAGTTTGACCGAGTAACTGCCAATATACCCCGCGAGTATTTTCTCAGCGAAGTGTACTAATTATAGCAAAAACATTCTACTTTGTCAAGTCTCGCACCCACCCGTCAACCGTTCCTGCCCCCATGCAGAGGACGAGGTGCCCAGCGTCGAGGTGGCGTCGGATGTTGCTCCACAGTTCATCGTCCATTTCTGCGAGGTGAAGCGCGTCGGTACGCGAGAGTTGCTCTGTGAGCTCGGACGGGGGCAATATTTCCAATTTCGGGTCTTCTCGACTGAGGTACGTAGGCAACCAATATATCTCGTCAGCCTGCTCAAACACAGCGTCGACGTATTGGTTGCGTACTTCATGCTGGCGGATATTCTGGTGGGGCTGATACACCAAAACAACATAGTCAGACAGCTCCTTTGCCATCTGTAACGTTGCCGCAATTTCACTCGGGTGGTGGCCATAATCGCTGTATAAATTTTCAGCTAACTTCTCAAACCTACGAGCAGTACCCGGAAATGAGTTAATTGCCTCAAGATTTTTCGCGCCGCCTTCCAGACCTTCTGCTGCTTCGGCTCGCCCCAGCGCCTCTAGCGCCAAAAAGGCATTGTGCCTGGTGTGGTTTCCAGCTAGTTTGATGTGCGACAAATCCATAAACTCGTCAAACGCCGAATAATCCGCCGCAATGTCGGGTTGGTTCAAGTAGCGTAAATCCTTTTCCCATAACACCGTGTAGTTCGATTGCTCGATAAACTGCACGAACGCCTTGCGGTAGTCATCTGGCGTGGGGTAGGTATCGGGATGATCATAATCAAGAGCGGTGATGACGCTCAGCCATGGCGTAAATTGGAGAAAGTTTCGGTCAAACTCATCGGCCTCATAGACAAAGTAGTGGCTCCCTGGGACGAACTGCCCGCTAGGGCCAAAACTGAGGGTGGTGCCAATTGAGTAGCTGACGGGAATACCAAGCTGCCCCAAACCCCAAACAATGAGTCCCGTCGTCGTCGTCTTGCCGTGCGTTCCCGCCACGGCGATGAGCTTCAGGTTCTTTTCGCGGATGATTTCGCTTAACAACTCGTCGCGTTTGGCAGTGTGAATACCGAGCTGGCGCGCTGCAACCAACTCCGGGTGGTCATCGGGCAGGGCAGCGGTATATACGAGCCAATCAATCGGTTTATCCGCATGTTGCGCCCGCAAAAACTCTCCCGACTGGTCATAAGAAATCGCGATGCCGCGCTTTTCTAACTCCTGAGTCATTAAACCTGCATGTACGTCCGAACCAAGTATAGAATACCCCGCGTCAAAGGCAATTTCCGCTAGCGGTCCAATACCGACGCCACCGATGCCTGAAAAATATATTCTCATG
>JARKOR010000227.1 GCA_029975625.1 Nanosynbacter sp.
CGCTATGGCAGCCTGCCGACGAAGTACACCTACACTGGTCAGTATTCGAACATGAGCGAGTTTGGGCTGATGTACTACAATGCGCGCTGGTATGACCCGGCCCTAGGCCGCTTTGTGCAGGCGGATACGATCGTGCCGCAGCCCGGCGACGTGCGGGGTTGGGATCGGTATGCGTATGTGCAGGGTAATCCGCTGCGGTATACGGATCCGAGTGGGCATTGGATGTGTGGTGATGAATATGATCCTGGTTGTGCCGAAACCCCGTTTGAAATGGCGGATTATCTCAAAGCCACGTTTCAATTGAGGATTCCAAAAGTGGTGAAACGTTGGGAAGAAATCAAGGATGACCCAGCAGATCTACTGGCCAGGGCGATGCTGGCAGAAGAGGGTGAAAAAATTTACAAGGACACGTGGCAAGATTTGCTGGGCGTTGGGTGGGTTATCCGCAATCGGCATGATTTTTGGTATGACAACATAAAACAAGATCCTCGATATCGTCATTATCAACGGGTTCAAAACGAAGATAAATGGCTAAGAGCGGCGACTTCTGGGATTTATGGGATGGCGTTTGATAAAAAGGTTGGTTTTTCATCAGATATTCAAGCAAATTGGTGGCGGTACGGGAAAAGTTTGGAAGAAGCTGTTTGGGCTTATAATGTGGCATATGAAATGGCGCTAAAGGTGCTTGGGGCAGATCGGTCTAATGATCCGGTGAGGGAAGCGGTTTATTATGCTGATGCAGATGCAGAGCAAAAACCTTACAAAAGAACCCACTTTTGGGATGAAAATGGATATTCTCATTTTTGGTGCATGCCAGATACGGATGTTTGTCAATAAAAAAGCTGGAGGGAAAAATGAGATTTTGCAAAAAAGTTGTTCTGACCCTGTTGTTGACATGGCTGCTTGTAAGCTGTAGCGGTGAACAGACACCCCCCCAGTTGTTGTTAACCGTTTCAAAGAAAGCGGTGGATTTAGGGATGTGTTTTCCCAAAGGAACAACAGAAATTTGGCGGCTTCAAGAACCTTTTGACAAACGCCAGATATTGCTAAGTAATCCAAATGTGAATTACTTTGCACCTGCCTTTTCGCCCAATGGGGAATGGATTGCATACATCGAATCGAATCCATCAGCAAGCTATCTTGGTGAGCAGAAACGCCCAACACCAGGACATGACGTGGTATGGATTATGCGGGCAAATGGAAGCGAAAAACGCCAGGTCAGTGAATACCTAGATAGTGTGGATGAGCATACGAACCACACTTGTTATCCTCACGAATATATAGTTCATTCATTACAGTGGTCTCTGGATGGAAATTACCTTCACTTTATTCATAATCGAATTCGGGAGAATGGAATCGTCTACGATAACTATATTTTTGACATGAGAGAAGGTGAGAATTATTTTATTGGAGAGGGAACGATTTTTGAATTTTCACCCGATAGTAATTCATATTTGATAGGGGATTGGGAAAACGGGTATCTAAAGAAGGGAAGACTGGAAGATTTGCCAGAATCAGAACTTGAAAATTTGCCATTGGATATGTTTGCTGGGGTTCCTCTATCAGCTGGATGGCCAGCTGGTTTTGGTGAGCCTTACATTCGCACCAGAAATGATGAAACAAATATTCTTTGGGAATATGATCCGGCTCTTAAGATCTGGAGAAAGCTATGGGAACAATCGGGCTCGTTGATTGAAGTTGGGCAAACCTGGACAGCTTTTTTTCTGGAAGATCAGTTGATGTTGATTGATTCACGAAGTGGTTCACAACATGTAAGTGTACCCCTCAAGACACAAAGCTATGAGATGCAAGCATATCTTGGTTTTATGGGGTTTTGCCAACAAAAGCTCTTGATGATAGATAAGAATCAAAACATTTGGATGATGGCACTTGGCAATTCTGGAATTCAATCTACAAAAGAACTGTTTGAATGGCAAAGTCTGGCCTCCGATATGGATTACTGGTTGGTAATTGGAGAAGAGAGCTGGTGGGATCCAGGTGGCAAGATGGTTAGAAAAACACGGTGCGCCCCATAAAAAAGCAAGTTGTGAATGTGGTCTGACGCAAATCCCTTGGTGAAAGATTGGACACTTGCAGCAGAAAGATGAATTCTGGCGTTATTGCGTTGTGTATGGCAAAATTCTATTCCAGGTCGAGGGAGGAAGTGTTGTGTTTGGGATGATCGGCAGGTTGAACACGGATGGGATTCCACTACTGCAATTTGAGTTTGAGTTTGCGGGGAACGGGCAAGATCAATTGAAAGGGATTGAAGCGATAACGAGCCTGCCTTGGGGGTATGAGGTGCCGGATTTGGTGGAGATGCAAGCGCAGAAACTGGGATATCAGAGGACGGAGGAAGAAGTTGGTTATAAGGTGGTGGGGTTGATCAATTTTGAGGACGGTTGGCCTTTCTTTTGGCATGAAGGTTATGAACGGGAAGAATATAT
This sequence comes from Nanosynbacter sp., assembly GCA_029975625.1. Taxonomy (GTDB): domain Bacteria; phylum Patescibacteriota; class Saccharimonadia; order Saccharimonadales; family Saccharimonadaceae; genus Nanosynbacter. The sequence goes on from JARKOR010000227.1 coordinate 2,448, forward strand.
CACTCCAGAAGAAGTACGATTTAAAACCTCTGTTTTAATTTGGGGGATTGCAGGATATTTTTCGATTTTCGCTCCAGGAGGCTTTCTAGCGAAAGGAATTGGAGGGGCGTTGTCGTTACCAGCTGGTTTTGCGGCAGACCGACTATGGATGGATATGATGGACTTAGAAGAACGAGATATTAAGGTTTTTGTAGGCCCTTGTTATTTGAATTTTCAACAACAGTTTCCATCTGGTGATTGGCAAGTGGAGGAGTGGGAATGAGAACAAAGGTTTTTAAGGTGATGATTGTTTTGGGGGGCTTTGTTCTAAGCTTTTCTTTGTCGATGTACTTGTTTGATCTTTTTCTAAAATTCCTGCAAGTGTCAGATTTAATGCGAAAAATGTATGAAAGAGCTTTTTTCGTTATTGCTGTGTTTCTATTTGCGGAGTTGTTTTTTCCAAAATTGGATCCTGGGTTCAGTAGGAGTCGCTCGTTTTCAGAGGCGGATTGGGTT
>JARKOR010000232.1 GCA_029975625.1 Nanosynbacter sp.
GGCTCCAAAGATGGGCACGTGTTCAAATTCGATATCACCGGAAGGGATTTTTCCGATAAACGGAAATTGAAGGCTGCTCTCGTGGCTCACTTCGGAGCACGCAACCGGGTTAAGGATTTGACCGGTGACATAATTCAGAGCCTCACACTTGATGTCAAGAAGCTAACTCTAATCACGTCTCCGAGGTGGATAGACGACAGACTCGCCGTCCCAGGATTAGACGGAACTGGATTCAAATTCAATTTATCCAGAAGAGTACCTGCGGACCTGTCCACAGGCGAGGATGAGAGGGGACTCGCCGCGCTCGAGCTGATCCTCGATACATGGCCGGCAGAGAACTCTGCTATCCTGATTGCGGCAAACCTCGCCTCTCCTGTGTGTGGACGATGGTTCCCAGGGGATCGGTTCGGGTTGGCGCTGGTAGGCACAACGGGCCGAGGGCTGAAAACAGAAGCCCTAAAACACGTCGTGGCCGTCTATGGAGCTGGGTTCCTATCTGAGGAATCGCTGCTTCGGTGGGGCGAAGGCGCAACCAACAACGCTATGCTTGCCATAGCCTCAGCCTGTGGATGTCTGCCAACTGGAATTGACAACTACAAAGCCACTCACCGCGATGGTGCGGGCAAGTTCGTCTCTGTGGTCCATACGATTCTTGAAGGCCGAGAACGAGAACGGCTCAATAGGAACGCAGAGCTACGAGAGACGAGAGAATATGCATCTACTCTACTGGTCACGGGCGAAGATCTGCCGGAAGAAGCCTCCACCGTGGCAAGATTGTTGCCGGTTGAGTGGTCCACTCCTCCGAACTTCGATAAACTCACCGAACTACAAGCAATTGCAAATCACTTACCGGCAGTAGGCCGGTTATGGTGTGAATATCTATCCAGCATCGCAGAACTGCCTATGGATGCATGGAAGGCCAGCCGTTCGGAGCTGGTCAGCGTGGCTAAAGAGGCTGGAGCTATCAACCCAGGCCGAATAGGGACCACAGTGGCGATTCTAAAGCAGGTGTGGATGATGGCATTATCATCACCACTAGGCGAAGTTCTCAAAGATTACTCATCCGACTTTGAAAATGGACTCGTCTCTCTGATCAAGAGCACTGCCGAAGCTGCCGAGGACGCAACCGAAGCATCCCAGTTTGTGGACACCCTAAAGGAGCTGATCTCGTCAGGCAGATGCATCGTCCTTAACCACATTTACACCGGTGAAGAGATCACCCGGCCCAATGTAATTGGATGGAGGCTCAAAGAAGACGGAAAGGACACCGGTGAAGTAGCAATCCTGCCGAAGCTTGCGATGGACGCAGTAAGGCGCGTAACCGGTCCACAGGCGATGGCGCAGGAAATTGGCCCTAAGAGCCTATACAGACAACTGCA
>JARKOR010000241.1 GCA_029975625.1 Nanosynbacter sp.
GGGCGTCAATAAAGCGTATGGCATGCGTAAACTTATGGAAGCGACCGGCGCGAGCAAAGAGGAAATATTATTCTTTGGCGATAAGCTCGAAGAAGGCGGCAACGATTTTCCTGTCAAAGAGATGGGGGTCGATTGTATCGCAGTCGAGCGCTGGGAAGATACCGCTTACGCGCTTGAGGGCATCATTGGCGTGATGGACAAAAAGTAGGATTGCTCTTCCTATGAAGTTAACGACTTCCCTGTCACTTGTCAAGGGTATCGGCCCGAAAATGTCGAACGCTTTAGACACGGCAGGGTTTCATACCGTCGAAGATCTGCTCACCTTTTTGCCAAGGCGCTACGAGGATTTTTCAGGCGCGACTAATATTGCCGATCTTGAACCGGGAAACGTCGTCATTAAAGCTACCTGCGAGTCAATCAATACGCGAATTGTCAGGCGTGGCATGCGCGTTACCACGGCCGTATTGTCTGACAACAGCGGTAAAGTAAAGGCCGTTTGGTTTAATCAGCCATATCGTGAGACTCAGCTCAAATCAGGAGAATCGTTTCTCTTCTCCGGTAAATTCAGCCTGCAATATAATCAATACCAGTTGACCAGCCCGTCCGTCGAACAGGTAAGCGATAATGCCGTCGTCGACACTGATACAATCGTCCCGGTATATCGACAAATTAAGGACATTAAGACCAGTTCGCTACGAAAAGCCCTCAAGCAGCTAAAGCCGCTCATGGAGTTTGTCCCCGAAACACTCCCGCAAACTCTCATCTCTCGACAGAAACTCGTAAGCCGCTCCGAGGCGCTCCTAGCCCTTCACTTCCCGAAAGATAAAAATGACATAGATCTCGGCAGAGAACGGTTGGCTTTCGAGGAACTATTCGAGATGATTCTCGCTGCGCAGTACAATAAGCAAGCGAATGCAAAACTGACCGGCTGGAAGATTCCGTTTGACCTACCGACCATAAAGAAGTTCGTTGGCGCTCTTCCGTTTAAGCTCACAAACGCACAGCGCCGAGCAGCCTGGCAGATTCTGCAAGATTTCGAGCATGAACATCCAATGAATCGTCTGCTTCAAGGTGATGTCGGCTCCGGTAAAACCGTCGTAGCAGGTCTAGCAGCACTTCAGGTAGCGCAGAGCGGTCTGCAAACCGCTATCATGGCTCCAACGGAAATATTAGCCACGCAACACGCGGAGACTATCTCCGCCCTTTTGGAGCCATTCGGCGTACGCGTCGCGGTATTTACCAGTAGCGTTAAGGGAAAAGCTCGTAAAACGCTCCTCGAACAGCTTGAGCAAGGTAACATTGATGTTATTATTGGTACTCATGCGCTTATTCAGCGAACTGTTACCTATCATAAGCTGGGTTTTGTGGTTATTGATGAGCAACACCGGTTTGGTGTCAAGCAGCGTCAAGCCCTTCTGGAGAAATCTCCGCGCATGCCCCACGTCCTCACAATGACCGCTACGCCAATTCCACGCAGTCTCGCGTTAACACTATACGGAGAACTCGATATATCGCTTCTGGATGAATTACCACCCGGCCGGCAACCGATTACCACAAAGATATGGTCGCCTGCGAGCGCGCCCAAACTCTATGCGACAATTGAACAGGAATTATCTCGCGGGCATCAGGCCTATGTCATCTGCCCGCTCATTGACGAAAACCCGGACAACGACAAGAAGAGTGTTGAGACAGAATACCACGTGCTCAAAAAGTTCTTTCCCGGTCGATCAATCGGCCTCATGCACGGAAAATTAAAATCAGACGAGAAACAGGCCGTCATGGACGACTTTACAAATGGAAAGCTCTCTATTCTTCTTAGCACAACGGTGATTGAGGTCGGTGTCAATGTACCAAACGCGACCGTCATGCTCATTCAAAATGCCGACCACTTCGGGCTAAGCCAGCTCCATCAACTTCGCGGACGAGTTGGACGCGGCTCAGACAAGAGTTATTGCTATCTAATGCTCAGCAGTCACAACAAGCCGAGCGCTCGGCTCAGAGAGATTGAATCATCCCAAGACGGATTTTACTTGGCTGAGGCCGATTTAAGGCTTCGTGGCCCGGGTGAAATCTATGGACACTCTCAACATGGCGCGCTGAACCTGCAAATTGCCACGCTAGCGGACACAAAGCTCATCGCTAGGGCGCAGAAAGAAGCCGTGCTGTTTCTACAGTCTGAAGAAGACCTGGCAAAGTATAAACACCTTGCCGAAACGGTAGAGCATTACCAACGACTCACTACGCTCAATTAAGTATGCCTAAAAA
>JARKOR010000243.1 GCA_029975625.1 Nanosynbacter sp.
GAGGTTTCCAGCGCGAATTCCGATCTTGACCTTAAAATGTCCTCGATTCAGTTTGGGCTAACGTCGTCAACGGACACAAAGTTCAAAAACGATGTGGAGGCGGCTCAGAAGGCAATAGAAAAAGTGCGCGAAGAGAACAAAGAGCTGTCCGAATTGAAAGCGGTGAAAGTCGGCGAGGGCAAAAAACGATATGACGAGTTCAATGACAAGCTCGAAAACTATCTGACGTTCGTTTCAGGTGCACTGACATCGATTAGTGACTTCCGCGACGCTGCAAAAACGTGCGATACGGCCAAAAATAACATGTCAAGCGACGCGGCATCTGTTAAGTCGGCAATCGACGAGTGTGTGTCCGCACTTAAAAAAGTTGGCGATGTCCCAAATGATGACGTGAAGACATATACTAAAGCCATGTCCACCGAGATGGAGAACCTATCTTCGCTCGTAAGCAAAATGGCGCTTATCACCGATCCTTACGGTTCGCAGTATGAACAATACAAGTCCATCCGCGATCAGGTATATGAAGTGCAAGATAATTTAAGCGACGCTGCGACAGATTTTAGCTCAAACTTTGAGAAACACGCCGAAGAGGCGGAAATAAAAGACGCGGCGGCTAGTTTTCTAGATTTTCTAGACGAAAAAGCCAGCAAATAGAAAAATAATATCGGGCGCCAAAGTTTCTGGGGCCCGATATTTTTATGGCGCGGCCCGTGGTACACTAGGAAACGTGGATAACCAGCAGTTTCAGGAGTTTATATGGCAAAAAGGACGCGAATTGTACCGCGATATGCCGTGGCGGCGCGACGTACGCGGGTACGCGGTGCTCGTGAGCGAACTCATGCTGCAGCAGACGCAAGTAGCTCGCGTCATACCAAAGTTCGAGCAATTCATGGCCGTTTTTCCTGACGAAAAAGCGCTTTCCCAAGCTGACCTAGGTGAAGTGCTAGCGTTGTGGCAGGGTTTGGGTTATAATCGCCGGGCAAAGTTTCTCTGGGAAGCGTCGAACACATTAGTGACGGACTTTGCCGGTACTATGCCCTCGACCGAGGCGGAACTTTTGCGTCTGCCGGGCGTGGGTAAAAATACTGCCGGAGCAATTCTCTCGTACGCTTTCAATCAACCCAGCATCTTTATTGAAACGAATATTCGGACGGTTTTTATACATCACTTTTTCGCCGACGAAGAAGTCGTTCAGGATGTTCACATTGCGAGCTTGATTGCATCGACGCTCGACCGCGAACATCCTCGGGAATTCTATTGGGCGCTTATGGATTATGGCGCGGCGCTCAAAGCCATGGGTGTTCGGACGAACTCACGGGTGAAGGGGTATGCCAAACAGAGTAAACTTGAGGGTAGTTTGCGCCAAATGCGTGGTCGTATTATTGCCGTGTTGACCGAACGCGGT
>JARKOR010000248.1 GCA_029975625.1 Nanosynbacter sp.
CGTCTGCTGTCCCTCCTGTTCCGCTACTGAAGGCGTGATGCGTAATGGCAAAAGTACTGCCGGGCATCAACGTTATCTCTGCTCTCACTGCCGTAAAACATGGCAGCTCACCTTCACTTATGCCGCTTCTCAGCCCGGTACACACCAGAAAATCATTGATATGGCTATGAACGGCGTCGGTTGCCGTGCCACCGCACGACTAATGGGCGTGGGCCTCAACACCATTTTGCGCCATTTAAAAAACTCAGGCCGCAGTCAGTAACCTCCCGGATACAGCCGGGCAGTGATGTCATTGTCTGTGCGGAGATGGACGAGCAATGGGGCTACGTCGGTGCAAAATCACGTCAGCGCTGGCTGTTTTACGCGTATGACAGGATACGCAGGGTGGTGGTAGCCCACGTTTTCGGTGAACGCACTATGGCCACACTGGAGCGTCTTCTGAGCCTGCTGTCAGTTTTTGACGTGGTGGTATGGATGACGGACGGCTGGCCGATGTATGAGTCACGTCTGAAGGGAAAACTGCACGTCATCAGTAAGCGTTACACGCAGCGAATTGAGCGACACAACCTGAATCTGAGACAGCATCTGGCAAGGCTGGGCAGGAAGTCCCTGTCGTTCTCCAAATCGGTGGAGCTGCATGACAAAGTCATCGGGCACTATCTGAACATAAAACACTATCAGTAAATTGGAGTCATTACCCTTTTGTTAGTAAAATAATCGCTGCTGATTTTCCAACTGACAAAGAGAACGATGATGCTATTTATTCGTTCGCCCAACTAACAGAGCATCCTGCTGGTTGGAACCTCATCTTCAAGCCTAAGGTAGGCGAAGATTCTTCGGCGAAAGGAATTGTTAAAACCGTAAAGGAATGGCGAGCTGCTAACGGTAAGCCAGGTTTTAAAAAATCGTGATTGAATGTGCGGGTTCAGGTGATGAATCCGCACATTTTTAACTCTGGATTTGAAGAATAATTACTAGATATCCATTATTTTTTCCTGTCTCCAAACTGACCCCATGATGGATGGTTTATGGCTCTGTCCACGATACCGGCGACGGACCCGTCTGCTACTGGCTTCGGCATACCACAAAATCCTGACGCCTCCGCATGGCGTCGTTGTCCAACCCCGGGAACGGGGAAAAGCCAGTTTCCCCCGCTCCTGGCGTTTCTTAAACACCCGTTAAGGAAATACTGTGAAAAAAATGAACCGTACGCTCCGCAGATGTTGTCTGTCCGGGCTTATCAGCCTGTCTTTGTTTGCACCTTTTCCGGTTGTGTATGCCGACAGCATCGAGACGGGATATTCGCCGGAAGGAACGGCTCTGCAGCTGGTCCTGAAGACTATTAATTCTGCACAGCAGGAAATCCGGCTGATGGGCTATTCCTTTACCTCACCCGAAGTCGCCGGCGCGCTTGTCAGGGCAAAGCGGCGTGGCGTCGATGTGAAAGTGGTTCTGGACTGGAAAGCCAATACCGGCAAGCAAAACCAGGCGAGTCTGGCGGCCATGAATCTTCTGGTCAATGCCGGCATCCCGGTTCGCACAGTGTCGCAGTACAAAATTATGCATGACAAAGTCATCATTGCTGATGGCCGCAATATTGAAGTCGGGTCTTTTAACTACACCCGCTCCGCCGATCGGGTCAATTCAGAGAACGTGCTAGTCGTGTGGGATGTTCCAGTCGTTGCTCAACGCTATCTGCAGCACTGGTCGACCCGCTGGTCGCAGGGAACGGACTGGAAACGGGCTTATTAACGCACCTCAGCCATAAAACGAGCATCAATACGGTTCACTTACGTCCATGCTAAAGCGCCTGAACCACCCGTCGCTCGTATCTTACCTCTTAAGTCTTGCCCCTGAAGGTACTCATTTTTAGTTCAGGATGGGGCTACTCTCCATCTCTCTTACAAGAGGACATGGGCATCTCATTTAGTTGAAATTTGTACGCCAATACAAATGACAATCTTAGAAAGGATCTCTTGCAAATTGAAAGTAAGTTATTGATTTGCAGGATCTGAGAGTTCTGTAGTATCCTCCGTTCCGAAGACATTTCTGAGGTGTCAGGAGAGCGATAAATGTCACGTCCAGCAGATAAAACAACTTCCTCTGCGAATGCAAAACGTGCATACCGGAAAGGTAAGCCAATGTCTGCCAGTGAGAGACAGCTTGCCGCGATTGCGCGGAAACGCGAAACGCATAAAGAAGTTAAGGTTTTTGTTAAAAACCCACTAAAGGACGTGATGATAGCGGTTTGTGAAGAAGAAGGTCTGACACAAGCCCAGTTTATCGAGAGGCTCCTTGAGCGAGAGCTTACAGAACGCGGTCTTTTAGATGTAAAGACTTCACATTCTTGATCATGTTTATATTGAGTGCTAGATTGTTGATGGTCTGAATAATTTTGGGTGTGCCACGCCGTAAGGTGGCAGGGAACTGGTTCTGATGAGGTATCTACCCGGGACCAGAAAGCAAAAACCCCGATAATCTTCTTCAATCTTGGCGGAAGGAAAAGATTAACGGGGCCTTCATAAACTGCATAGAACGTGTTGCTCTATGCAGGGAGTATATCTACATGCTCAGAAAACTTCAAGCTCAGTTTCTGTGTCATTCGCTCCTTCTGTGCAACATAAGCGCAGGAAGCGGTGACTGATCTCCTTCAAAATCACTATTCACAGGTTAAAAACCCGAATCCGGTATTCACGCCGCGTGAAGGGAAAAAGACCCTGCCGTTCTGCCGTAAGCTGATGGCGAAAGCCGAAGGCTTCACGTCCCGTTTTGATTTTTCCATCCATGTGGCGTTTTTGCGTTCGCTGGGTAAGCGTCACCGGATGCCACCACTGTTGCGCCGGCGTGCAATTGACGCTCTTCTGCAGGCAATGTGTTTCCACTACGATCCGCTGGCCAATCGCGTGCAGCGCTCGATTACCAATATGGCCATCGAATGTGGACTGGCCACCGAGTCCAGGAGCGGCAACCTGTCGATCACCCGAGCCACCCGGGCGCTGAAGTTCCTGGCCGAGCTGGGGCTGATCACCTATCAGACGGAATATGACCCACAGATCGGCTGTAATATCCCGACCGATATCACCTTCACCCCGGCTCTGTTTTCCGCGCTTGACGTTTCAGAAATGGCTGTGGTGGCCGCGCGCCGCAGCCGTGTGGAATGGGAAAACCTGCAGCGCAAAAAACAGCAACTGAAACCGCTGGAGATGGACGAACTGATCGCAAAAGCGTGGCGGTTTGTGCGTGAGCGTTTTCGCAGCTACCAGGCTGAACGAAAATCTCATGGCCGGAAACGGGACACTGCACGGCGGGATGCATCACGGCAGCGTCATGACATCGAGACACGCGTGCGTCAGCAACTGACCCGGGAGTACGCCACCGGCCGCTTCAGGGGCGATAAAGAAGCGCTTAAGCGCGAGGTTGAGCGCCGCGTGCAGGAGCGCATGCTGCTGTCGCGCGGAAACAACTACACGCGACTGGCCACTGTCCCCATATAACATTCCTTTCTTAAAAAATCCGGCCGGCGCCGGAGGCTTTCGCACGCCTGTTGCCTGTCTTTGCTGATTTTCTGAGCACTCAGGCCTGTCCATTCACCAGAATGACCACCTTCATTGAGCCGGACTGGCCAGAAATGTTATCGCCGGCGTCACTTTTAACGGCCGATTTCTGTTATCCACATATAACTGCAAGGGAGTATTTCATTAGGCTACAACCGTGATACGCACAAAGCACATGCCGTCGGACTTTCAAGGCGCGTGGTTCCTTTTAAACACCAGCTCTGTACCTCTTTTAAAGGCACTGTTGCAAAGTTAGCGATGAGGCAGCCTTTTGTCTTATTCAAAGGCCTTACATTTCAAAAACTCTGCTTACCAGGCGCATTTCGCCCAGGGGATCACCATAATAAAATGCTGAGGCCTGGCCTTTGCGTAGTGC
>JARKOR010000252.1 GCA_029975625.1 Nanosynbacter sp.
GTTCCATTTTGAATTCAGGGGAATAGTGTTTCCGGGGAAGTCTTTCTTTAGCGCGCATGAGGTGTCCACCTGCAAAATAAGTGGGTGCTTAAGTTACAGGATCCTGGATTCGGGACCAGACGGTACTCAGACGACGCTTACAAAAGAGCAACGAGAATGTGGTAATTATAACTCCGGCCGGATATGGCGGGAAATGGTGGCCAGGGGGGTTACAGGCAGTGAAACCATCGTCAGGGATGCTGTTGCCAAATGGCATAAAGGCTGGATCCCACCGGTTACTACTGCCGCAAGACTTCCTTCAGTGTCCCGGGTAAGCCGCTGGTTGATGCCCTGGAGAATAATCAGGGGTGAAGAAAATTATGCTTTCCGATTTATTAGTCTGATGTGTGAAAAAGAACCGGAGTTGAAAATAGCGCAGCAACTGGTACTCGAGTTCTACCGTATTCTGAAAACCTAAAATAAATCACAGCTAAGCAGCTGGTTCACTCGGGTCCACGAAAGCGGCTCAGCAGAACTTCGGTGCGTAGCTGCGGGGATGGAAGCTGATGCTGCGGCTATATGTGAGGCAATCAGCAGTCGCTGGAGTACTGGTGTTGTCGAAGGTCATGTAAATCGCCTGAAGGTGCTGATACGCCAGATGTATGGTCGAGCCGGACTTGAACTACTTAGGCGGAGGGTAATGAGTCCACTGGCATGAAAATCTTCACCCAGGTTGCGGAAGAGCCACTTTTGCACTGTTCGTGACAGTATGGCCTTTATGTACTCACTTTGTTACCGGTAGCTGGATCATCACTACCGTGCCGCAAATGGTGGTGAACAGCATCAATTGTGGAATGAATGTTGCCGAAGCGACCAATGCGCCTCGTTTCCACCATCAGTGGTTGCCGGACGAGCTGCGTGTTGAAAAGGGTTTAGTCCGGATACGCTCAAGCTGCTGGAAGCAAAAGGTCAGAAAGTGGCGCTGAATGAGGCGATGGGCAGCACGCAAAGCATTATGGTTGGGTCGGATGGTGAGTTGTACGGCGCATCCGACTCGCGCTTGGTGGATGATTTAACGGCGGGGTATTAATTGACATCCCCCGGCGCAATGTGCCGGGGGATAATGGTTTTATGCGGTCAATAATCGTCCGGGATTATCGATACAGAGTTTTTTGAGGATCGTTTTATCGACGCCGCGCTCCGCCAGATAGGCCAGAAAAACATCTGGAACAAATCCCCAGCCATTACCGCCATTTTTAGCCCACATTTGTTTAAGGAAGACATCGTGGCTGAGAACAAGCTGATCGGCGTATCCCAACTCAATGAGATGAGCGACGGCATCGGCAGTCTCCTGCACCCCTGGCGCTATTCCCTCTTTCGGGAAGGTAATGTCTAGGCCAATCATGTCGAATTCCAGCCAGACACCTTTATCAAGCATTTTCCGCTGATACGCCACGTCTTTTCCTGACGGATCCGAGTGTGCGAGAGAGACTTTATTTGGCGAGACGCCCATTTCACCTAACACAATGTCGAGTACTTCATCACCGCGACGAAGCCAGCCCGGCATGTGAATATTCATCGCCACATGAGGATTGTTAATCTGTGCCAGCGAGGCAGCCCGCAAGCTGTTATGCTCGGCTTCGGTAAATGTCGGTGAAACACCTATTTCACCGATCATTCCGGCACGAATATCCGTATCGCCAATCCCTTGATTCAATTCTTTATCGATCGTTGTCGCCAGTTCATCAACCGTTTTATGAATTCTCTGGCTTTCAAATTTTTCCAGGTAGGGACCGGAGGAAGCAACAATATTCAGACCTGTTTTTAATGCGACTTCTCGTAATGCCTGCGCATCTCGTCCGATAGACTCAGACCCTGTGGCATCAATAATGGTGCGACCACCGAGCGAGATAAAGTTATTAATTTCGAAGATCACATCTTCAATAGGTTTGCGGTCCATATTATCAGCGCAGCAATAAGGATCGTGTTTTAATGCCCACTGGATTTCTGCCGTGACTTTTTTATCAACAAGCCGTTGTGAAAAAGGATAGCAAGGAGCATCCACAACAGAGGAAAGATCGTTGAACAGATGTTCATGAGGAAGTGTTAGCCCCATATCTTCACGGGCGACGGGGCCCGTCACAGTTTGTAGATAATCTTTCATGATTATACCTCCATTTTCTTCATTGTTTTCGAGGTTCTGTATTCCGGAATAGTGGTAACAATTGCACCGACCAGTGCAAACAGTGTTCCGATGATCGTGACCAGATAAACGCTATTGCCCAGCGATGGAATTAATACGTCAATCAATACTGATCCCAGTAACTGGCCCGCCGTTGAAGCAACCCCCAGCATCAGTAACCCCAGACCTCTGACCAAAATGGCCATTAAACCGATAGACATTAGTCCAAGCGGGCCGCCAAGATACATCCACCAGACATCTGGTAATTGAACAGTGACGTGCCCTAATGCGACACGAATAGCTAGCGCTGTGCCTAAAACACAAAATCCAACGATGAAATTCTAGGTGATTGAAACCAGCATGGATCCCGTAGCTTCAGCTACTTTTGCATTTCCAGCGGGCTGCCATCCTGCAAGCAAACCAGCTAAGAACGGAAGAATGGCAAGTAAGATGAAAGAGGTAGAATGCCACTGAGGTGACACAACAAAAATCGTAGCAATAACCGCAAATAATGCACCGATGATGCGATAAGGGGTAAAGTATTTTTTCTCGTCGACACCGATACCAAAGCGATCGCAAAGTAAACCAGACAGCAATAGCGCGGAGATCAGTGCGGTTTGAAACGTTGCGACCCCGAGTGCGCTGGCTGATGCGCCTTCAGAAAATACCACCATCGCTCCACAGAGACCGGCAAACCAGTTCCAGAGAGGAACTTTTCGGTTTTTAATCAGAGAAGGAATTGCCGCAAATTGTTGCCGGGTTTCTTTTCGCGCCATAATAATAAAAAACATCACGACTAAACCACTGGCAAAGGAGATAACTGCGCATGCATTACCATCCTGTAACCAGTGACCTAATTGACCATTCACCGCTGATTGCATAGGGGAGAGCATACCCGCAAGAATCGTGGCAAGCATCCATAAGGGAGTTGAGTACTTATTCTTTTTCATACATCAATCCTTCTATTATAGTAAATGGAGTAACTGGAGTTACCCCATTATTATTATTATCTTGCAATATGAGTCAGTATATTTACCCACAACGCGGTATAGAACGGCCAGGACATAAACTGCTGTGTACCCCAGTGCGGTGAACAGTCACTCATAAAGCAGGCTATTTTCCCGTTGTGATAGTTACCAAAGACCAGTAATGGAGCGTTGTTTATTGTTAATACCACCTCAGCATTTTCTTTAGCGATCGCCCGGTTATAACCTAGGAAAAAAGGATATTCAGAGAACCCTTTAATAACTGGATGTTCAGGTTGTGATGGCTGTGCAATAACACCCTCTGGTTTTTCGACACGATCGTCACCATCTAACATCGTAACCGGGAGCACATCAGCCAGAACTGTATTTTTATAATTGGCTTTTGCTTCAATTCCCATGAATGAGAGATAGCCGCCAATCATCAATAACCCACCACCGTTATTCACATATTCTTTAATCAGTTCGAGAGCGTTTGGTTTTATGCGAAGCTGATAAAAAGTATCATTTTGTAGCAGGAAAGTATTACTACCAATATCACTAATAACGATGGCATCATATTGTTCTAACTGTGCCACATCTTCAGGGAAGGCAATTTGTACCGTATGTGCTGGCATATAGGTGACATCTACCTGACTATTTTTCAGACACTGGAGTAACCAGGTCGCACCTTCTTCATATTTACTTGAGGTAAAACTGTCATATCCTTTTGAATGAATCATATGAATATGCCAGGATTCCCCAATAAAGAGCACTTTTAGTGATTTTTTGGTGTTATTCATTCTCTGTCCTTTCTTAATGCGTAAAAATAGTTTGCTGATAATGTATACTCTGAATTCGATGTATCACAGATTCATGTTCAGGCATGTCGGAAGCATTGCTTGTCTCCACCGCTAGGGATGCAAAGGCGCTGGCATAACACAGTGCTGATTCCAGTGATTTTCCTTTCGCAAGTCCTGATGCCAGAGAGCCGTTAAACGCATCCCCGGCTCCTGCCGTATTTTTAACGACCGCTGGAAACGCTGGCGAATGAATGAATTTTTTGCCATCAAATGCGAGCGAGCCCTTGCTACCGAGCGTGATAACCGTGTTTTTTACCCCTTTATTGTGGATAGCTTCTGCAGCTCGTTTAGCTGATTCAAGATCGTGTACGTCTATGCCGGACAGTAAACCAGCTTCTGTTTCATTGGGGGTGATATAATCAACATCCTGAATAAGTTCGTTGACGATATCATTATAGGGTGCCGGGTTAATAATGACCGGGATACTGTTTTTTTGCGCCAATGTGATCGCTTGTTGCAGAGCGGTATAATTTGTTTCGAGCTGCAGAAGTATGACATCAGAATTAATAATCGCTTCTTTCTGAATAGTTATTTCATCGGACGACATTGTCATGTTGGCACCGGGATAGATCGCAATAACATTATCGCCAGTACCTTCATTAACAAGGATCGTGGCAGTTCCGGTTTGCGTTTCTTTCGTTTGATAAATTATACTTTTATAAATCTTAGACGAATTCATAAAGTTGATCGCATAATCACTAAAGTGATCTGTACCTACTTTTGTTATGAAATAAACATCAGTATCGGCAAAGCTTGCTGCCAGCGCCTGGTTACAGCCTTTTCCCCCGGTGAAAATATAAAATTACTTGCCAGAAGCGATTCTCCGATAGTGGGAAGCCTCGGCAAATAACTGATGATATCAACATTAAACGAACCAATAACGCATACTTGACTTTTCATAGTTGAGTGGCCTTTTTTTATTCCCTGGGCTGTATCATAATTTTCAAGCGCATAAGCGATTTCATTTTTCGCAATAGTATCAAGCGAGTCTAGGACGATAAAAGCACCGCCATGACATCGAGTCAGATAGCCAAGCCTGGCAAGTTCATTAAGATCTGAACGAATAGTTTCTTTCGTTACATTGAGGCTATTGGACAGATCGGATACTTTTACAGAACCGAATTTACTGAGTCGTTTCAATATTTCATGATGGCGTTCAAATTTCATGCTTCACCTCACTTCAGTTACGTTAATATCTATCGATGTATATTGATGTGATAATCACCATAAAGTGGCGGGGAAAAGCAAAAAAAAGCAAAAATAGCCTGAGAAAAGGTAAGCGTTAATGGAGAATCATATTGATGCTTATTTATTGGTGAGAACTACGTTCCATGGCAGGAGTTCATCAATACGGTTGGAAGGTTATTCCGGCAGTACGCTCAGGATATGGCGCAGATACGCTTCCGGATCAATGTCGTTCAGAAGGCAAGTGCCGATAAGCCCATACAACAGTGCACTGCGCTCGCCGCCGAAGAACATAAAGTTTTTATTTCCGAGACAGATGGCACAAAGGGCTTTTTCCGCGGCATTATGTCTGCCTCCGCCTGACCGTCAACACTGTAATAACAGAGTGCGCCCCACTGATTCAGTACACAGCTGAACCATTCTCCCAGTCTGGATTTTTGGATAGCGTGGCATTTTTCTCCACCATGCATGCAGTGAGTCCAGTAACAGTTTGCTCTTCTTCTGCCTGACCACAAGATGTGCTGGACTGGTAAACGATGGGGATACCTGCTTACGCGAGAGCAATAAGTGGCTGGCCACAATTCTCGGTACAAAACTCTGCTGAATAGCAGCGATTTTCCCAGCGTGGTGCGTCGTTTGCATTTTACTGGTTCTAAGTTAACAATTATCTGTTCACTAATGACTACTCTAAAAACTTGTATCAGGACTATCACTTATTTAAGTGATATTGGTTGTCTGGAGATTCAGGGGGCCAGTCTATAAACTTTTTACAAAAGGATGAATGCAGAAGGTTACTCTAATGGCCAGAGTGATGACAATGATGGTCAGACGTTGACCTGCAGAAACTGCATTTTAATTGGTCTATAAAGTCTGCAAGAGGAATCAGGGTCAGATCAGTGAGTCTTATCGCGGCCCGAAGCTATGACTGAAAGAAGGCTGGATACAGAATTGCAACAATTTGGCAATGTCAGAACACAGAAGCTTTGCAAGCAGGTGAAAGGTTATGTCTAGCAAAAGGAGTATATCAGAATACATCTACTGATGTACAAAACACAACAATAGCTTCATGATATATAAATACGTGATGACGAGTGGTACTCCGCATGGTTATTTAACTTCTCAGCACCACTAATGATCCTGAGCAACTTCGTATTTGGGCCATTGCCATGGAGTAGAAAGCTGTGTCTGAGAATGCAGAATTTGAGAAAAGAATTCGCTTTCTTGGAGAGCTTCTGAAAATGGCACGCTAACAACGTTTTGTTAAAAAATGTGAATCACTTGCCGGGGCTGCATTTTCTATTCGAGGAGAATGTTGACGTAGATATTACAGAAATCTCAGCGCATCAGGATAAACTGCTACCTTAGGTCAACCACCAAAAGAAAATACAATACGTCCAGTTTGTATGCCTTTAATAACACATCTTTTAAATGTTGAAGAATTATCCCGCCTGCTGAAGAACGTTGCTCTGAGTGTGATAAACCTTTTTATTCTTGATGATGTCAGCGAGAAGATGGAATATATCCCCGACTGGGTCGTGGTTACCCGGTTAAACATCTGGTGGCGCTAATAAATCTGGCAAGTCACATTCTGTTGAATGCTGTGACAGTGCCTTACCGAGAGAGCGAAATTGTGGTGTTCTAGTGCATAGTCGCCACCATTCCGGATAATTCTATTGCGTTGTTTTACAAGTTCTTTTACAGCGCAGATCTGTCGCTGACGTTGAATCAATAGCCTGGATTTCAGAACACAATGCCCGTTTGCTGGTTGGTCCGGCAGTAGCATTAATTCATTATCTGAATGAAATGTGTCAATCCACAGAAACCGCTGTCAATGACACATTTTGTCGGACGTTAACACGAGAAAGTCTGGCTATTCCGTAATGCCATCTTATTTCGTAATGGATTGAGAATGCTGGATTTTTAATTATATTACGCGCAGTATTAATCGCGTAAATGTTTTGCGGTCAGCAACGGTGGGGGATCCATTGTTCTGTTCAATGAATACCATCATATATTTGAATCAGGAGTCGGTATGATGATTTTGGTGACGGGGGGCGCACGGAGCGGGAAGAGTCGCCACGCAGAGGCGCTTATTGGGGACTCTTCACAGGTTCTGTATATCGCCACCTCGCAAATCCTTGATGATGAGATGGCTGCACGGATAGAACATCATCGGCAAGGCCGCCCGGAGCACTGGCGCACAGTGGAGCGCTGGCAACATCTTGATGAATTAATTCATGCAGACATTAACCCGAATGAGGTTGTGTTGCTGGAATGCGTTACCACAATGGTGACTAATCTGTTGTTTGATTATGGCGGCGATAAAGACCCTGATGAATGGGATTATCAGGCGATGGAACAGGCGATTAATGCTGAGATTCAGTCGTTGATTGCTGCCTGCCAACGTTGCCCCGCAAAGGTTGTATTAGTGACTAACGAAGTGGGAATGGGGATTGTGCCGGAGAGTCGTCTGGCACGACATTTTCGTGATATTGCCGGGCGGGTAAATCAGCAGTTGGCCGCTGCGGCAAATGAAGTATGGCTGGTGGTTTCGGGTATTGGAGTAAAAATCAAATGAGTAAATTATTTTGGGCGATGCTCTCATTTATTACGCGTCTGCCTGTACCGCGTCGCTGGTCCCAGGGACTGGATTTCGAGCATTATTCTCGCGGTATTATTACTTTTCCTTTAATTGGATTATTGCTTGGCGCGATTAGCGGGCTGGTCTTCATGGTGCTGCAGGCATGGTGTGGCGTACCACTGGCGGCACTGTTTAGCGTACTTGTGCTGGCGCTGATGACCGGGGGATTCCACCTAGACGGCCTCGCCGATACCTGTGATGGCGTATTTTCTGCACGTAGCCGCGATCGCATGTTGGAAATCATGCGTGATAGCCGTTTAGGCACCCATGGCGGTCTGGCATTGATTTTTGTTGTACTGGCAAAGATTCTGGTATTAAGCGAGTTGGCTCTGCGTGGCGAACCGATCCTTGCATCGCTGGCGGCAGCATGTGCGGTCAGCCGCGGGACTGCCGCATTATTGATGTATCGTCATCGTTATGCCCGGGAAGAAGGGCTTGGCAATGTGTTCATTGGCAAAATTGATGGGCGACAAACCTGCGTCACACTCGGCTTAGCCGCTATTTTTGCTGCCGTATTATTGCCGGGTATGCATGGTGTGGCTGCTATGGTGGTGACGATGGTGGCGATTTTCATCCTCGGTCAGCTTCTCAAACGTACGCTGGGCGGGCAAACCGGCGATACGCTGGGAGCTGCTATAGAGCTTGGTGAACTGGTCTTCCTGCTGGCACTGCTATAAAGAGACGTGACATGCAAACACTTGCCGATTTACTGAATACGATCCCTGCTATCGATCCTGCCGCTATGTCGCGTGCACAACGGCATATTGACGGGTTACTCAAACCTGTTGGTAGCCTGGGAAGGCTGGAGGCGCTTGCCATACAACTGGCGGGAATGCCGGGGTTGAATGGCATACCGCATGTGGGCAAAAAAGCGGTACTGGTTATGTGTGCCGATCACGGCGTCTGGGAGGAAGGGGTCGCTATTTCCCCAAAAGAAGTGACAGCCATTCAGGCTGAAAATATGACCCGTGGAACAACCGGCGTGTGTGTGCTGGCAGCACAAGCGGGCGCTAACGTCCACGTAGTTGATGTTGGTATTGATAGTGCTGAGCCTATCCCCGGGCTTATCAACATGCGTGTCGCACGAGGTAGCGGCAATATTGCTTCAGCTCCGGCAATGAGTCGCCGTCAGGCTGAAAAGTTGCTTTTGGACGTCATATGTTATACGCGGGAGCTGGCAAAAAACGGTGTCACGCTGTTTGGTGTAGGTGAACTGGGGATGGCAAACACGACACCGGCAGCGGCAATAGTCAGCACAATCACTGGCCGGGATCCTGAAGAAGTGGTTGGGATTGGCGCAAACCTGCCGACAGATAAACTGGCTAATAAAATTGATGTTGTGCGTCGGGCGATTACGTTGAATCAACCAAATCCTCAGGATGGTATTGATGTCCTGGCAAAAGTGGGTGGATTTGATTTGGTCGGAATAGCTGGAGTGATGTTAGGTGCTGCTTCCTGCGGTTTAGCCGTGTTGCTGGATGGATTTCTTTCTTATGCTGCTGCGCTCGCAGCCTGCCAGATGTCTCCTGCAATCAAACCGTATCTCATTCCTTCTCACTTGTCGGTAGAAAAAGGCGCGCGTATAGCGCTCTCGCATTTGGGGCTGGAGCCTTATCTCAATATGGATATGCGTTTAGGTGAGGGGAGTGGTGCAGCTCTGGCGATGCCCATCATCGAAGCTGCTTGTGCGATATACAACAACATGGGCGAACTTGCTGCCAGTAATATTGTTCTACCGGGGAATACGACTTCTGATTTGAACAGCTAAAAACGAAAAGTCTGATAAAAGCTATACTTATCGGATAGTATTCGCGACTTAGGAAAGGGACATGATGCGTCGTGTAAATATTCTTTGCTCATTTGCTCTGCTTTTTGCCAGCCAAAATAGCCTGGCGGTAACTTATCCATTACCTCCAGAGGGTAGCCGTTTAGTGGGGCAGTCGCTTACTGTAACTGTTCCTGATCACAATACTCAGCCGCTGGAGACTTTTGCCGCACAATACGGGCAAGGGTTAAGTAATATGCTGGAAGCGAATCCGGGCGCTGATGTTTTTTTGCCGAAGCCTGGCTCACAACTCACCATTCCGCAGCAACTGATTTTGCCCGCCACTGTTCGTAAAGGGATTGTGGTTAACGTCGCTGAAATGCGTCTTTATTACTATCCGCCAGACAGTAATACAGTGGAAGTCTTTCCTATTGGTATCGGCCAGGCTGGGCGAGAAACCCCGCGTAACTGGGTGACTACCGTTGAACGTAAACAAGAAGCACCAACCTGGACGCCAACGCCGAACACTCGGCGCGAATATGCGAAACGAGGGGAGAGTTTGCCCGCATTTGTTCCTGCGGGGCCCGATAACCCCATGGGGCTGTACGCGATTTATATTGGCAGGTTGTATGCCATCCACGGTACCAATGCCAATTTTGGTATTGGACTTCGGGTAAGTCAGGGCTGTATTCGTCTGCGCAATGACGATATCAAATATCTGTTTGATAATGTTCCTGTTGGAACGCGTGTGCAAATTATCGACCAGCCAGTAAAATACACCACTGAACCAGATGGCTCGAACTGGCTGGAAGTTCATGAGCCGCTGTCGCGCAATCGTGCAGAATATGAGTCTGACCGAAAAGTGCCATTGCCGGTAACCCCATCTTTGCGGGCGTTTATCAACGGGCAAGAAGTTGATGTGAATCGCGCAAATGCTGCGTTGCAACGTCGATCGGGAATGCCTGTGCAAATTAGTTCTGGTTCAAGACAGATGTTTTAAGAGCGTTGGTAATTAGAAAGCAAAAAGCCTGCTAGAAAGCAGGCTTTTTTGAATTTGGCTCCTCTGACTGGACTCGAACCAGTGACATACGGATTAACAGTCCGCCGTTCTACCGACTGAACTACAGAGGAATCGTGTGAACGGGGCGCATATTAATGGCAGTGCATGGTGATGTCAAAGGGTGAAATGCATTTTTTTGTTTGTTTGCTGCCAATTTCAACAAAGTGATGAGATTTCAATCTTATTGGTAATGAACCATCGTGGTGCATACCCTCCTTTTATAGGGCAGGGGAACGCGACTGCTGGTGAAAAGAGCCAATGACGAATCTATCATAATCTCTTATTTGACAGTTGGTTAGCTTGTACATCAACGCCAAAATAAAACTGGCAAGCATCTTGCAGTCTGGTTGTAAGTAATGGCGGCACTTGGGCCGATTCTCAAAAACCGGAGGCAACATGAACTTCAGACGCCTGAAATACTTCGTAAAAATTGTAGATATTGGTAGCCTGACTCAGGCTGCTGAAGTATTGCATATCGCACAACCAGCGCTCAGCCAGCAGGTTGCCACACTGGAAGGTGAGTTAAATCAACAACTTTTGATTCGCACAAAACGGGGCGTTACGCCAACAGACGCCGGAAAAATTCTCTATACCCATGCGCGGGCCATTTTACGTCAGTGTGAGCAGGCCCAACTGGCGGTGCATAACGTTGGTCAGGCATTATCGGGGCAAGTCTCGATTGGCTTTGCACCAGGAACCGCTGCGTCATCCATCACCATGCCCTTATTGCAGGCGGTTCGCGCTGAATTTCCGGAGATCGTTATCTATCTTCATGAAAATAGTGGTGCAGTGCTTAACGAAAAATTGATAAATCACCAACTCGATATGGCGGTGATTTATGAGCATTCCCCTGTGGCTGGTGTATCCAGTCAGGCTTTGCTGAAAGAAGATCTTTTCCTGGTAGGAACTCAAGATTGCCCGGGGCAAAGCGTTGATGTTAATGCTATTGCGCAAATGAACCTCTTTCTCCCCAGTGATTACAGTGCTGTTAGACTTCGTGTTGATGAGGCTTTTTCCCTACGGCGGCTCACGGCAAAAGTCATTGGTGAAATTGAGTCTATTGCCACGCTTACCGCAGCGATTGCCAGCGGCATGGGCGTTGCAGTATTACCCGAATCGGCCGCGCGTTCGTTATGTGGCGCAGTAAATGGGTGGATGTCACGCATTACCACGCCTTCCATGAGTCTCTCTTTGTCATTAAATTTACCCGCCAGAGCGAACTTATCGCCACAGGCACAGGCAGTGAAAGAGTTGTTAATGTCAGTGATTAGTTCTCCAGTGATGGAAAAAAGGCAGTGGCAATTGGTGAGCTAAGCGTTATATCGGGATGGAATAAGATGCGGGTTTTTATTATTTGTTATGCCGGGCATTAGACTTTAACAATAACGGGAAATCTGAGCTGCCCGGAGTTTACCGTGAATTTCCAACAACTAAAGATAATCCGCGAGGCTGCACGTCAGGATTACAACCTGACAGAGGTTGCGAATATGCTTTTTACCTCGCAGTCCGGCGTCAGCCGTCATATTCGGGAACTGGAGGATGAACTTGGCATCGAAATATTTGTTCGACGAGGTAAGCGACTGCTGGGCATGACTGAACCGGGCAAAGCATTACTGGTCATTGCAGAACGTATTCTGAATGAAGCCAGTAATGTTCGTCGGCTTGCAGACCTGTTTACCAACGATACGTCTGGCGTTCTCACTATTGCAACGACGCATACTCAGGCACGTTATAGCTTGCCTGAGGTCATTAAAGCTTTTCGCGAACTTTTCCCGGAGGTTCGGCTGGAGCTAATCCAGGGTACGCCACAGGAAATTGCGACGTTGTTGCAAAATGGCGAAGCTGATATTGGTATCGCCAGCGAGCGTTTGAGTAATGACCCGCAGCTCGTCGCCTTCCCGTGGTTTCGTTGGCACCATAGTTTGCTTGTTCCACTCGATCATCCCTTGACGCAAATTACACCGTTGACGCTGGAATCAATAGCGAAGTGGCCGTTAATCACTTACCGACAGGGGATTACGGGGCGCTCACGTATTGATGACGCATTTGCCCGCAAAGGTTTGCTGGCAGATATTGTATTAAGTGCGCAGGATTCTGATGTCATTAAAACCTATGTTGCTCTTGGGCTGGGGATTGGATTAGTTGCCGAACAATCCAGCGGCGAACAAGAGGAAGAGAATTTAATCCGTCTGGATACGCGGCATCTTTTCGATGCCAATACTGTATGGTTGGGACTGAAGCGAGGGCAACTTCAACGTAACTATGTCTGGCGCTTTCTGGAACTTTGTAATGCAGGACTGTCAGTTGAGGATATCAAGCGCCAGGTGATGGAGAACAGTGAAGAGGAAATTGATTATCAGATATAGCAAAAAGCCCGCTATAAAAGCGGGCTTTTCAGAAATTTGGCTCCTCTGACTGGACTCGAACCAGTGACATACGGATTAACAGTCCGCCGTTCTACCGACTGAACTACAGAGGAATCGCTGTTGAGGCACATCTTAACGGCGAAAAATCTTTTGTCAAACCCGATTTTTAAATTTCCCAACTGTTTGCCGTTTCTATCAACAGTTTGTTGCATTTGCAGACAATTTGTTGGCGAAAATCTTTGCAGCTTTGCTGATTCTCCCTCATTATTTGAAATGTGGTTTCACTTTCTGCAATTAAGGTCGGCTTTGAATATCTCCTCTGCTTTACGCCAGGTTGTTCACGGCACTCGCTGGCACGCTAAACGCAAGAGCTACAAAGTGTTGTTCTGGCGCGAGATAACCCCGCTTGCTGTTCCTATCTTCATGGAGAATGCCTGTGTCCTGTTGATGGGTGTCCTGAGCACTTTTCTGGTCAGCTGGCTGGGAAAAGATGCGATGGCCGGCGTGGGATTGGCGGACAGCTTCAATATGGTCATTATGGCTTTTTTTGCTGCTATCGATCTTGGTACTACTGTCGTTGTGGCATTTAGTCTCGGTAAGCGGGATCGACGACGAGCGAGGGTGGCGACGCGGCAGTCATTGGTGATCATGACGTTGTTTGCCGTACTGTTGGCAACGCTTATTCATCATTTTGGCGAACAAATTATTGATTTCGTCGCGGGTGATGCCACGACAGAAGTTAAAGCACTGGCGTTGACTTATCTGGAGCTGACGGTACTCAGTTATCCAGCAGTTGCCATCACTTTGATTGGTAGCGGGGCACTTCGTGGTGCAGGGAATACGAAAATACCGCTACTGATTAACGGTAGCCTGAATATTCTTAATATTATTATTAGCGGCATATTGATTTACGGCCTTTTCTCCTGGCCGGGACTGGGATTTGTCGGGGCAGGGCTGGGTTTAACCATTTCTCGTTATATTGGCGCAGTTGCAATTTTGTGGGTGCTGGCGATTGGTTTTAATCCTGCGCTAAGGATTTCGTTAAAGAGCTATTTTAAACCGCTGAATTTTAGCATTATCTGGGAAGTCATGGGGATTGGTATTCCCGCTAGTGTCGAATCAGTGTTATTTACCAGTGGTCGGTTATTAACCCAAATGTTCGTTGCCGGGATGGGGACCAGTGATATTGCCGGAAATTTTATCGCGTTTTCAATTGTGGCTCTTATCAACTTACCCGGAAGTGCGCTCGGCTCTGCTTCTACGATCATTACAGGCCGAAGGTTGGGGGTAGGGCAGATAGCGCAAGCAGAGATTCAGTTGCGGCATGTGTTCTGGCTGTCCACTCTTGGATTAACGGCCATCGCCTGGCTAACGGCTCCCTTTGCCGGGCTTATGGCATCGTTTTACACCCAGGATCCACAGGTTAAACATGTCGTTGTGATTCTGATTTGGCTAAATGCTTTATTTATGCCTATTTGGTCCGCCTCATGGGTGCTACCCGCTGGATTTAAAGGTGCTCGTGATGCCCGTTACGCCATGTGGGTTTCGATGTTGAGCATGTGGGGTTGTCGGGTTGTAGTCGGTTATGTGCTGGGAATCATGCTTGGCTGGGGTGTGGTTGGTGTCTGGATGGGAATGTTTGCCGACTGGGCTGTGCGGGCCGTGCTGTTTTACTGGCGAATGGTTACTGGACGTTGGCTATGGAAATACCCTCGACCCGAGCCGCAAAAGTGTGAAAAAAAGCCAGTTGTGTCGGAATAAACGACAAAATGCAGATTATTTCAGCAAACGATTTCAAATTTAAAAAACAGGCTTTGACATTGTGGGTGGGCATCGCTAATATTCGCCTCGTTCTCACGATTCCTCTGTAGTTCAGTCGGTAGAACGGCGGACTGTTAATCCGTATGTCACTGGTTCGAGTCCAGTCAGAGGAGCCAAATTTTAGTTTTGAGACATCTCTATGAGTCTCAAAACAGTTAAAAAATAAAAATTATTTTTACCCGGTTACCTTGTAAAAAAAGTGACCGGGTTTTTTGATTTCTGTGTTTCGTGCGCTTAATCGAGTCTCACGCTTCAGTGAGCAAGTTGCCCCCCAACAGACATCACGATTCGCAAGGTCAAAAACTCTGTTCCATGAAGTACCGTACAAAGATAAAGAGAAAAATGCCTTATGCGGGATGTCGCTATCGCGTCTTTATCGGGAAACTATGCGTAATTGCCACTTTGCCTTCTGTAATCAGAAAAAGAAGAACTGGAATTTTAATAAATATTATTTCTCTGGGAGCGGGGGTTTTTTATAATCAATATGACGAGTTAAACATTATATTTTTTATAAGGGTTATATGAGATTAAAGAAATCTGCCGTAAAGACAGATTTCTTTAAAATATAATTAGAGATTTGCGACGTTATGATAAACTTTTTGTACATCGTCGTCATCTTCAAGGGCATCAACAAGCCCTTCAAAGATTTCTAAATCTTCTGGGGAAAGCTCAACTTCAGATTGCGCAATCATTTCTAATTCTGTTGTTGAGAACTCAGTGATTCCAGCTGCTTTTAGAGCCGCGATTCCTTTATGAAGGTCAGTAGGTTCGGTATAAATAACAATGTTACCTTCTTCTTCAGTCACATCACGAACATCAACTTCAGCTTCAAGTAAAATTTCAAAAATATGGTCAGGGTCTGATCCTTTAAATACAATCACACCCGTATTGTCAAACATATAGCTGACAGAACCTGCCGCTCCGATATTGCCGCCTTTTTTATTGAAAATTGTGCGAACGTTAGCAATCGTACGGTTAACATTTGAAGTCAATGTCTCGGCGATAATCATTGAGCCATTAGGACCAAAGCCTTCATAACGGCCCTGCACGAACGTTTCATCTCCGCCGCCTTTGGCTTTATCAATTGCTTTATCAATAACGTGCTTTGGAACTTGTGCCTGCTTTGCACGTTCAATAACGAATTTTAAAGATGTGTTTAATTCTGGATCGGGTTCACCTTGTTTAGCAGCAGCATAGATTTCTACACCGAATTTTGCATAAATTTTAGACGTTGCACCGTCTTTAGCCGTTTTTTTAGCAACAATATTGGCCCATTTACGTCCCACTGGAATGATCTCCTCGAAAATTTATTTACATTACTGGTAAATCGTTAACATGTGTTAAATCAGCATATTATATCATAACAGGAAAAATCTCGTCTATTAGAAATAAAAATATTCTAAAGCCATAATCTTATATTTTGTTTTATAAAAACTAATGTTGTTGGCGGGATTTTTTATAATTATATTTTGAAAGCATACATGCTTTTAATATGCGGAAATCATTAAGACGATAATGAAACTCGCATCTGCCCAAGGAAGCAAACAGCCCGCGTTGATTGCAGGCTATTTGCCAGATGTCTTGCTTAATCCTTCACATCTATTTCTGATGAGAAGGTTCAGAACTTATTATCGGAACGGCGGCTCATTAAAGGTTCGTAATTTACGCGAATGCAGTCGGTCGCCTTCTGCGCGCAGCAAATCGATCGCCCGAATGCCAATTTGCAGGTGTTCGGAAATAGCACCTTCATAAAAACGGTTAGCCTGACCGGGAAGTTTAATCTCGCCATGCAACGGTTTATCTGAAACACACAGTAGTGTCCCGTATGGCACGCGGAAACGATATCCTTGCGCGGCAATGGTTGCACTTTCCATATCAATTGCTACGGCCCGGCTTAAGTTAAAACGAAGTGCAGAAGCTGAGTAACGTAATTCCCAGTTCCTGTCATCTGTGGTTACCACAGTACCTGTACGTAGCCGCTGTTTGACTTCCTCACCGGGCCTGCCACTCACCAGCTTGGTGGCGTCATAAAGCGCACGTTGCACTTCAGCAATGCTCGGAATAGGAATATCGGGCGGCAGAACCGCATCAAGAACGTGGTCATCGCGTAAATAAGCGTGTGCAAGTACATAATCGCCAATGGCCTGACTTTCACGTAATCCGCCACAGTGACCAATCATCAACCAGACATCCGGGCGTAGCACTGCCAGATGATCGCAGATGGTTTTAGCATTGGACGGTCCCACGCCAATATTCACCAGAGTAATACCCTGAGCATCGGCGGTAATTAAATGCCATGCTGGCATCTGGTGTTTTTTCCATGCAAGGTCGGAAATGGCTTCTTCTGGCGCTTTGGTTTCGGCGGTGATCCAGTTCCCGCCAGCACAAGAAAGGGCAATGTAAGGACTATCAGGATCGAGGATCTGGCTGCATCCCCAACGAACGAATTCATCCACATAACGTGTGTAGTTGGTAAACAAGACGAACGGCTGAAAATGTTCAACTGGCGTACCGGTATAATGGCGCAACCGTGCGAGGGAAAAATCGACGCGGCGCGCATCAAAATGCGATAGCGGGGAGAATTCCGTTGGATGATAAATGCCGTCTGCAGTTTCATCGCCAATTTGCGCCAGTTCTGTTGTCGGGAAGTAGCGAGTTAACCCAGCGCTCATTGAGCGATCAAGTGTCAATTCAGAGCCATCGATGACATAAGGATAAGGGATTTCATGCTGCGAGGGTTGCACAGAGATATGCGCACCATAATCCTGATACAGCAACGTAAGTTGTTCATTAAGATACGAACGAAAGAGAGTAGGGCGAGTAATCGTGGTGGTGTAGCTGCCTGCGTGAGTAAAACGACCAAATGCGCGCGTTTTGGGGGGATTGGTTGTGCTACCGTCCCAGGTTACGGTCAGTGATGGATAGACAAAAAGACCTTGTTTGCGGGCGTTTTCATCAGGTAATTCGCCACTGGTAATATAGTTGCCAATGGCGTTGCGTAATGCGACTACAGATTGCTCATACAGCGCGTCGAGTTTATCCAGTGCCTGAGCTGGGGTCAGACCGGAGCCCTTATTATTCATGTGTGTCTCCTGTTCCATACAATTACCGCACATCCGATAGTATGTCACAGAAATGTGAAACAAAAGTGTAAGGCGAAGATCGGATGATCTTCGCCAGGCTATCAAGCGCGTTGACTGTCTTTCATCAACAAAGCGGTCATTGCGGAAATCAGGCATCCAGCCAGCAAATAAATGGCGACGCTATGCCAGTTCCCGGCAAAGTAAGTGATGAGTGCAGCGGCAATAAAAGGTGTAAATCCACCGCCAACCACACTGGCAACCTGATAACCGACTCCAGCGCCACTATAGCGATAACTGGCACCAAACATTTCGGTAAACATCGGTTGTTGCACACACACCACCATGTCATGCGCAATGTTTGCCAGCATTATGGAGAAGAAAACTATCCAGAAAATAGATTGTGCTTCAAGCGCCATAAAGAAAGGAAATGCGCTCAACGTTCCGATTAACGCACCTGTGATATAAACCCTACGGCGACCAAAACGATCGGCAAGCCAGGCAAAACAGGGAATTGTCAGGCAGCTTAATCCACCTACCAGCAAACCAATATTAAGGAAAAGTTCGCGCGGTAGCCCCATATTCTGGGTTGAATAATTAAGTGCAAAGGCAGTAACGATGTACATTGTCAGCAATTCGCACAGTCGTAGCGCAATAATCTTCAGGAAAGCACCGGGATGTCGTAACAGCGCTTCGATAACCGGGATGCGTTTTTTCGCGGCAGCTTGATAATGTTGCTGTTGTTCAAATTCCGCGGACTCCTCCATGCCATTGCGCACCCACAATGCTCCCAGTACCAGTACGATGCTAAACAGGAAAGGAATGCGCCAGCCCCAGCTTAAAAACTGTTCGTCAGTCGTCATCATACTGATCAATGAAACCAGTCCGGTTGAAAGCAGTAAACCTACACCGTAGCCAACTTGTACACCGCTACTGTAAAAGGCTTTTTTATTTTTCGGTGCACTTTCAACGGAAAGCAACGCCGCGCCTCCCCATTCGCCGCCGACGGCAAATCCCTGAATGGCACGCAGTGTCACCAGCAAAATAGGTGCCCACCACCCAATGGTCGAGAATGAAGGAAGAATACCAATCAAGGCTGTCGCGATGCCCATCATCCAGACGGTCAGCATTAACATGCGCTTACGTCCCAGTCGGTCGCCAAAGTGACCGAAAATGACACCGCCGAGCGGACGGAAAAGGAATCCGACGCCAAAGGTGGCAAATGCGGCGAGCGTTCCCATCGCCGGGCTTACTTGCGGGAAAAACTCGCGATTAAACACCAGTGCGGCGGTGATGCCATAGAGTAAAAAATCATACCAGTCGACGACGGCACCAGCGAAGCTGCCTAACGCAGCTCGTCGGGCGCGACTTAACGAAAGCGTCCCTTCATCGGGACGAGTGGAGATGAGCGTGGAGTCCATAATGATCCTGTTTGTACTGTCTTTTTATAATTAGTATGGAAAAGGTAACTCACATTGCCGTCGATCTATAAACGAACCTTATGAGACTACCTCGACAGAGCGCATCTGCAAATGATTTTATGGCCGATTAACGGCAACATGAAAAATTCGCTGGAAGATGAAAGCGCAGGAGTTGCTGGTGTTGTTTAAGGATTAAGCAGAGGACCCACAGGTTCGAGATATGAAACATAAAAGTCCGCATATGCACAAAATTGCGCCATGATGAGTCTGATAGACTGCAATGCATTATAACCAGTAGGGAGGCGAGGTTAGGTATGTTTTTAGCATCATTGTTGAGACGTATTGCATTTAGTTACTACGATTATAAAGCTTATAATTTTAATATTGAAAAAACAGAGTTTGTTGTTATCCATATTCCCGACCAGATTGGCGATGCTATGGCCATCTTTCCTGTTATTCGGGCGCTTGAATTGCATAAAATTAAGCATCTTTTAATTGTTACGTCGACAATTAATTTAGAAGTGTTTAATGCACTTAAACTTGAAAAGACTAAATTAACATTAGTCACAATGACTATGCAGGATCACGCAACATTAAAAGAAATAAAAGATTTAGCAAAGAACATAACACAGCAATACGGTACGCCGGATCTTTGTATAGAGGCGATGAGTAAAAAGAACCTGAAAACGATGATATTTATCAGTCAGTTAAAAGCAAAAACGAATTTTCAGGTTGTTGGTTTAACCATGAAGTGCTACTCCCCTTTGTGCAAGAACGCGTCCCGGATGGATCAGAATCTCCGGGCTCCTGTACCCATGACATGGGCATTTATGATGCGTGAGGCGGGTTTTCCAGCAGTCAGGCCAATATATGAATTGCCACTAAGTGAGGATGTACTCGATGAGGTGCGCGAGGAAATGCGATCGTTAGGATCTTACATTGCGCTTAATTTAGAAGGTAGCTCGCAGGAACGTACATTTTCATTATCGATTGCAGAAAATCTAATAGCAAAAATTCAAAGTGAAACAGATATACCAATAGTGATCGTTCATGGACCAAAAGGGGAAGATAAAGCCAGGGTATTAGTGGATTGTTATAATAATGTCTACCGTTTATCCTTATCACCCTCGATTAAACGTTCAGCAGCAATCATAAAAGATGCTTATATCGCAATAACTCCTGACACCTCAATATTACATATGGCAAGTGCCTATAATACTCCCGTTGTTGCAATTTATGCTGATTACAAAACGCGATGGCCCGCAATGGCCGATGTTTCGGAGTCAGTCGTCGTTGGGCAAAAAATTGACAATATAAGTCTGGATGAATTCGCAAAGGCATTAAAAAGTGTTTTGGCGAGAATATGAGACAGTACTTATGCATAGTAATGCCGATCTGTTATGAACGGTGGTGTCATCAATACTCTGAGGCTGGTCAATCATCACAGAAAACCAGCCTTTGGATCAAAGCTGTACTCACCGGATACGATCATAGTCACATCGAACGCGATTCTTGCGGTGCAGCAGTTTTATTTATTCATTTTCTGTGAGAGAAGGGCAAGCTCTATAGAGGGAATGTAAAAAAGAGTGCTCCGAATGGAGCACTCTTTAAGAAATTATAACGGAAAATCACAGGTTTTTATAACATGTCGCATAAGCAAACCCAAGCTTTTCAAATACGCTTTGATCACCTGTTGCCAGGGAAACTACGTATTGTTCGCTTGAGTTTGCGGGACTAGATGACCAATACATATTTGATTGAAAACCAGCTTCAGTCGTGTAATGCCCCATATCTCCCCATTCACTGTACAGTGACCCGATGCCTCGGGAACGACTATGGTTTAAATGGTCTGCACGGGGAAGTGTGTAGCCATTGCTACTGCAAAAATTTTCAGCAAGGCTGTATATCATGAAAGCATCGCCGGAGTTCACCCACCAACTCTTCACACGGATTTCGTATACATAGCTAGGGCCTCCTGATTTTGGCGTCGCCGTAATCCTTTCCCAATTGCTGCCGACATTTTTAAATGTCACTTTACCGGTAGCATCAACATCGACCCAGGAGGCAGAGCTTGAAAACTCATAATCAGCCGCCGTTTTTCCTGGGGCAAAGTTGTCATTATTCAACTGATAATACGCCCCGGTGAACCCCTGCGAAGGGAATGTAGTTGTCGGTAGGTCAGTACCATTGACTGATACTGTACCGCTCATTATTTTGTCTTCTGCGCGAGTGAATTGTATTGTGGTACTCAGACCAGCTTGATGAACACCATTCAATACAGGGATCAGCGTTGCGATACCCTCTCCGCCGCCTGTAATGGTGGCTTTGTAATCACCGTTGATATTTTGACTGTAATCAATTGCGCTAATTTTCATATAGGGCACGTTAGTACCTGATTGCACAAATTCCAGCCCTTCAGAAACTTTGATCGGATTGCCTGATATATCGTGCAGAACAAGATGTAGCTCAGCACTATCGGTAAAGTCTCCTTTCAATGATGACCGATTGTTCTTAAGGACTGACTTTGAGGCGTCTGCCGGGCCTGCCACCAGCGTTATATCTACTGTTTGCATTCCACCAGCGGTCGTGACTGCGCTTACCGTGACGCTCCCCGTTATCGCTCCTCTCACGCTTGTTGTCGCGATTCCGTTTTGATCTGTCACCGCTGTTAATGACGTTAATGTGGCAGAGCCGCTTTTTAAGGCGAAGTACACAGTGAGACCTTCGATCAGGTTACCACTGCCATCCTCAACCGTTGCCTTTAAGGTACTTAAATCACTGTTGGTGGCGGCGATAGTCGATGGATCAGCGATAAAGCTAGCAACATGTGCTGTGCTTGGGTTGCCAGTAACCTTCACGGTTGTCTGTGTCTGAATAATTACGCCGCTATGGATCGATGCTGTCACCACATATGTACCGACTTTATTGCTGGTCAGAACGACTTGTGCCTCACCTGAAGTGTTGGTTGTCGCCGTTTGGCTACTTAACGTTGCACCTTCGGGCGTTACGCTAAAGGTAACGAGTTCATGGCTCAATGGAGCCCCGTTTGCATGAGTTAACCTTACAGTCAGAGTTGCTCCCGATGGGTCATTGACGCCGATAAGCGGACTTGATGACGTGAGTGTTAGTCTTAGATCGATTACCACCAGGTCCTTCTCATAAAAGGAGCCATTCGCCAGGGATGCTTTCACAGTATACGAACCGTATCTTCCAGGCGTCATGGTGACCTCAGCTATACCCTGCCTATTCGTAGAAACCGTATCCTGACTAATGACCATGTTAAAACTTGACGGCTCTGCACTGAATGTCACAAGTTGGTCAGCAACTGGATTGCCAAACTGGTCGTCGACGTGTGCTTTAACCGCTATGGGTTCTCTGATTATTACCTGACCTTCAGGCATTTCCAGACTGGTGATCGTCGCAGAATCAACATCTGCGTTGACAGTTAACATTCGAATGGCGGCTTCGGTAGGTGCGATTGCCAAATTAGCTGTAACTACTTTCGTTCCAGCAATGGTGCTTGTCACAAGGATTTCTGCCTTACCCTGAGCATCCGTTTCGACACTGGTGTTACTCAGCGTGGTGGCGGGGCCGCGGAAATTGACCTTGATACCTTCTAGCGGGTTGCCGTAAGCGTCAGTGACGCTTGCCGTCAGGGTCACGCCCTCGGTTGTGCTCGCGGTGAATGAGCTTGATGATGCGGTAAAACCAGCCAGTTTAGCGGTACCAGCATCGGCAATCAAAGTCACCGGCTTCGTATCACTGACACCGTAACTGTTCACGCTAACTGTCACGGGATAGGTGCCGGATTTTGTACCGCTCAGTGTAACTTCAGCCTTGCCGTTGATGTCTGTAATGGCGGAACCGCCTTGTCCGAGAGTGAAGCTTGCGCTCACATCTGCCGGTAGTGTGAATGTTACCGCCTCATTGGCTAACGGGTTGCCGTTTCCATCAGTCACTGTTGCCTGAAGTTTGGTCATCCCAATGTTATTGGCGATGAAATTGTCCTCGGTAACGTTAAGATTAACCTGCGCAGTGAGCGTATCCGCAGTAAAGTTCACCACCAGTTGTCCGCTCTTACCGCCAGCCATCGATGCTGTAACAGTATGAGCGCCTGCTTTTGTACCTTTCAGCGTGACTTTCGCTTTGCCTTCAGTATCAGTAATCGCTTTACCGCCATCGCTCAGTGTGAAGTTCGCCCTCACATCTTCCGGCAGAGTAAATGTTACCTCAGCGTTGGCTATCGCATTGCCCTCTGTATCAGCGACTGTTGCTGTTAGTGTCGTGAGATCGTTATTGTCGGCAATCACCGGATCCTTCGAGGCTGCCAGCGTGATTTCAGCATTCGCGACGTTCGGCACATAGGTCACTGTGTGTTGCATCGAATCGCCATTGTCGAGGGGGCACTGTTGCAAAGTTAGCGATGAGGCAGCCTTTTGTCTTATTCAAAGGCCTTACATTTCAAAAACTCTGCTTACCAGGCGCATTTCGCCCAGGGGATCACCATAATAAAATGCTGAGGCCTGGCCTTTGCGTAGTGC